>JAKZUG010000483.1:0-6239 GCA_047516705.1 Candidatus Poribacteria bacterium
TTATACTCAACTCTATGTACATATTGTGTTTTCCGTGAAAAATAGACATGCACTTATCCCAAAACAGCACAAGCCAGAACTTCACAAATACATCACCGGCATTATTACTAACAAAAAACAAAAAATGATACAAATTAATTCAATGCCGGACCATATCCATATCCTGATTGGGATGACTCCGGATGTTGCCTTGTCTGGTTTAGTGAAAGACATCAAGGTAAATTCGACGCGCTTTATCAATCAGAAGCGTTGGACTGTCGGGCGATTTTCGTGGCAGACCGGTTTTGGGACGTTCAGTTATTCACATTCTCAGATCTCCAAAGTGGCTGCATATATTGAAAATCAGGAGACCCATCATTCGCATCAGACGTTTCGAGATGAATATCTTGCGTTTTTGGAGCATTTTGGGGTTGCGTATGATTTGAAGTATATATTTGAAGCCATCACAGATCGCCCCTCTGAAGAGTAATCTATCGAATATATTCTATGGACATAGCACTCCGCTGGAGTGCGAAAGTTTTTGGTGCATTTTTCTATAGACATATTGCTCCGCTGGAGCAAAGAGGGTTTCCGTTTTGTATAACGCCTTGATTTCATTCCATTGCACATAAGTGAAATTCCCTAATTTCTTATTTTACTCACATTTGAAAGATTGTCCAAACTTTAGTATGGAAATGATAGCAGGATAAATTGGCGTAAACAAACGAGGTATAAGGTAGGTATATCGCCGCCTCTGAAAAATGCCAAGAGTTTTCTGGTATTTTTCATAACGTACAAATGGTAGATTTTTCATGGAAGAGGTATGTAACCCTACCGATCTAAAATGTCCAAGTAATCATAAACTTCACTATAATTCGGAATTTCCTGTAATAAATATTCCTCTTTTTATCGTTCAATTCAACCTATACATATATCTGACTATCCAACGCTTTAATACATATAAGATAAGAGCAAAAAAATGAAAACGTTCCTTTTCAAATCACAACGGACGCTTGAACGACCGATCACAGAAGTCTTTGAATTCTTCTCTAATGTGCATAACCTCGCTGTGATCACGCCGCCGTCGATGCACTTGGAAATTCTAACCCCAGCACCGATTGATATGTTCGTCGGAACGCGCATTGATTATCGGTTCAAACTCTACGGCATACCGGTCCGTTGGCAAACTGAGATTACGGAATGGAATCCACCTTATGGATTTGCTGATGAACAACGCCGCGGTCCCTACCGACTTTGGCGGCATACGCATACCTTTGATGAGACAGAAAACGGGGTCGTCGTAGGCGATTCGGTTGAATATGCAGTTTGGGGAAATGAGGTCGTCAACAAACTTTTCGTGCGTCCGGATATAGAGAAGATTTTTGCCTACCGCTCCGAGCAGTTAGATGAAATCTTCCGTCATAAGAAAAACAGCACTTCACCGTAAAAACAGATCCTACCGTAGTAGTGCATCACGCGCTCTACATAATCTAACGTCTCATTAAATCCTTCAAAATACCCGTGGGGAGGCTCTTCGCTTCCCCATACCTGTTTATGTATAGATGCATGTTGCTTCGTTAGTTGGCTGAGTGCTGTTCTCACGGGCTCCCACAGCAATGGATTGGCGTTTTGTTGGTGACGGACAAGTGCTTGTGCGTCGCGGACGCGACCGAGCCCACTGTTGTAACTCGCTAATACCAGTCGATGGCGATCATCCGGTTGGCTGTCTGGGAACGCATGGTACAACGTGTATAGGTGCCGCGCCGCGCCTGCGATGTTTTGCTCCGCATCCAATGGGTCTTGAACGCCGAGTTCTTTTGCTGTTGTAGGCATCAGTTGTGCCAATCCTTGTGCTCCCACAGCACTTTGCGCGCTTTCATTGAACCCCGACTCCTGCACAATCAGGGCGCAGATGAGCCGCGCGTCCAAATTCTCTTTGACGGCATATTTCTGAATCAACTGCTTGTATTTGAGAATCTTCGGTGTAAGCGCGAACAGTCGTAAATCCAAATGAAGGTTAATGATACCACCAAACACGAGGATTAAGGCGAGTGTTGCGATAATAAAAAGGAGCGTACGTTTCCGAATCATTGATTAACTCTGTAGGGAGGTGCGGATACAAGCGCAATTACATACTACTGAAAACTAATAACTGAAAACTGATAACTAAAGGAGATACCCCAACTGAAACATGAATCGGTGTCCTCGGTCGGTTTCCCCTTTACGATGTTCGCCATTTTGCGTATAGTGCCATGTGTATGAGACCAAGATATTCCACGCATCCAATGGACGATAGGCGAACCGACCACCGATCTCCGTTGTTCGTGCGACGACACCCGTAGGAAATGGAAGTGCTTCGTAATCCTCACCATAAAACCGGTCGGCGATTCTGCCTTCACCGTGACGGGTCAGCACTGCGCGAACCTCTGCCTCTGTGGAGACAGTAAACTGATAGGATGCCGAAAGTCGCAATGTGTCCGAATCGGTACTGATGGGATGCCCAATTGCATAGCCGAAATGTGTGAACTGGTTATCAGGATCAAGGTGCGTGTACGCCCATCGGTTAACACGCCCGTATTCACTATGGATTCCGAGTTGACGGTCGAGATGTTGCGGATACCACGTCAATCCCAAAATCCATGCGACTGCGTGTGGATCGTTGGAATCAGATTCATATTGGATATCATCGATGATCCATTCCCCATAGAGACGCACGCCATCAATAGGACGGATCGCTGCATCAAAGGCAAACATGACGTTATCGTCGGCTTTTGCGTTATATTGTAGCGCGTAATAGAAGGTGACTGGGTTCGCATACTTCCACTCCAACGTCTGTGCATCGCCACCGTAAAGCACCCACTCGGCAACGCCGATTTCTACGCGGTCGTTGTATTGATAGTCGAGCCGGTGTCCGCTCAGATAGCGTTTCGCCAGATAGCGTTTTTTGCCATCGTCGTACCATGTTGAATCCAATTGCGTTGTGAAAGCTGTTGCTTTGAGTCGTTTCCCAAATGTACCGGTAAGTCGAATTTGGTCAAACGGTGGTGAGTTATCCGAGATCCCTACCGTTTTATACCGACTTGCCCCCCAGAAAAGCCAATCTCTGCCGACAAGTAGGTTAAGGTGGGCACTGTTTACCTGCAAATAACTCCTTTTGAAGTCCATGGTATACCCACCACGCCACCGTTCAAGGCGTTGCCCCGCTGTCTTTCCGTCAAGTGGACGACTCTCAAAGTTATGCGCCTCAAATTCAGAGTAAAGCACTAAGCGAGGTGCTGCCCGCTGTTTAAGCTTACCCGCTGTCCAGTGAAAAGCAGTCTCAAGTGCTGGAGCGATCTTTTTCTCTGTCGCGCGGAGTTGCGGAAGAAAACCTATTGTCCGCCCGTCGCTACCTGCGAGTTCTCTACTAAACTCTCGTTTCAACTTTTCAAGGAGTTTCCGATCTATCTCAGATGGAACAACGCTACCTGCACGTATTCGCGATTCAGTCTGTCGTATTACTTGTACAACCTCTGCTCTTGAGAGCGGTGCAGTCTGCCGATGGAATCCGCCTGTGATACCGTCAGTCTCCAGCTTCGCAAGTGCATCGGTAACCCATCCGTCGAAGTTTACGGGTACATCGGGCGCGCCATACGCAGCGGTGAAAATGAACATGGATGCAAAGAGGATACATAAGATGGACAGTGCGTAGACATACGCGATCCTCCCTACCTTTGTATGGAAACGGACATTCACTCTTGCTCCGCCTCCAATTTTTTGACACAGGCATCGATATGCCGAAATTGCCATGTCCAGCGCGTGTTATAGAGAAACTGCCGTAGGTCAAATCGGTTGTCGTCCGGTGAATAAGATTCAGCGTGGTAGGAGGGCGTTAGCGTCGTCATTTTGTGTCGATTGATGGCGTAATATCTAAAGAAGCGTTTTACCTTTTCGGCGACCTCGCGCGGCGGCAGATGATTCCACTCCTGAACTAATTTTTCAAACATACTAACGGGACCACACTGCTCCATTTTCCGAAGCTGCCCGAATCGACTCAATTCGGCGTATGTCATCCCCATGTCGTCTTCATCGGTTTGCGTATAAGTTTCGGTTATCGGTTCGAGTTCTGCTGTCGGCGCTGCCTCTACAATCTCAGCGAGCGCGGTATAACCGAGATGATGTTCCGCCCATTTCAGGAAACCACGCAGGTCGTGTTTGCTAATCCCGCCGATCGGATTGATGTCTCCGCTACTGCAATCGTATTTTGTGAGGTAACCGCGCAGTGCTTCGTCAACATTGCCGGTACCTAAAACGAGAAGCGTGCCTTCACGGTTCCTTACCCACGGCATCATCTGTGCAAACAGGTAACTAAGCACCATACGTAGCCTCGCTTGTATGTTCTGGAGTGCCTGATTTTCTTGATATGTTCCACCTTCAACCTTGAAGCGTGGCGTTTTCTGTGTAATACGCGTAAAGAGTGATTGCAGCGCGTTAACAAGTCCGTCCATATTGATGTCCAGATGATATGCGCCAATCTGCTCCGCGAGTTGTTTCGCACGTTTTCGGGTCTCACGCGAACTATTCTCTGTGCCGATATAGCATGTATACAACAGACGGTTGGCGAGTACACACGGGTCTGCGAAAACATCGGGCGTTTCTCCATCCGCAAGCCAACGACCTACATCGTGGATAACAGCCGTATCTTTTTCGCGTACCGCTTTCGCGACCAGCTGGCACATTGAACCGACGAGTGTCGCAACGGCACCGCTATCTGCACCGCCAGAGAGGGGGATGAAGTAACCCGCCGCACCAGATCTACGTAGGTAGTCCCAGAGCCAACAGGCGGGACCGAGGGCTATCTCCTCTTCCGGTGTGTGATAGCGTGGGTCGATTTTTTGGCTTGCCGGTGGCGAATTTTCCCAAGGCGCAGTGTCGAATTCAAAATCAATGTCTATCTGCGGAAGCCGTTCCGTTTTACTTGCCTGCACAGCACGACTCGCCTTCGCACCCCGATAGGCGCGGACATCGTGAAGATTCACCGTAGCAGTGACGACCTCTACATCCTTGAGTGAGAACTGGGAACCTTGTGCCAAGATCTCGCCATTTTGGGAAATCAGAGCACAGCCATCGAAATAAAGTCTACCACCGTCACACCCTTGTTGGTTCGCGTAAAGATAGACACCACCGTTTTTAGAACTCGCGTTCCGAATCAGCGAGATGCGTGTATCCAATTTTCGTAACTCGTGATGCGAACCGGAACCGTTGGCGATGATCTCGACACCGGCGTTACCGAAATGGATATGTGGACTCATCGGTACAAAGAGTTCTTCACAGGTTTCAGTTGCCAAAAGCGTATCCCCAGTCGCTATCGCCGCGATACCGATAGGGACCTGTCGTTGTCCAGTCAATTCGGTAATCTCGCGTGGAAGTGTGTAGGGTTCAGTTGTCCAACCCCGTTCCCATGCCACAAACCAGCGTTGCTCCCGATAATTGCCATCGCTCGCCAGTACCATCTTCGGACGAATTAACAACAACTTTCCATCTAACACGTAGACCCGACAGTTATAACGGACATTTTTGTGCATGACAGGCATGCCAATATCGCACAAGATACCATTGGTGTACCCACCTTTGAGAATACACGCAAGCGATTCCCAGCTATGCTGCAACGTGTCAAGCTCCAGAAAATGGTCTTCACAAGAGTAGCCTGTGATTTCCAGTTCCGGTCCCAACCGATACCGCGCGCCGTGTGCTTTTGCGACCTCAATGGATTCAATGATCCGCGCCGTATTGCCTTCAAAGTCAAGGCTCCACTGATTCAGGTTGCATGTGGCGAGGACTGCCTTCATGGGTTCTTCCTTATAGTTATACCATTTCTAAAAGTTTATATCGCATTAACCGCACCGTCCATCCAGGCCCGGTAGGTGCGGTTTCCTAACCGCACCGGATCTTAGACACAAACCTTGTATAAGCTAAAACACCTCTTTAGTCCCGTAGGGACGGCATGTTTATAGCAGCGTTTCCAAGCAGAGACCCAAGCCCTGTAAGGGCGGCATGTTTATATCTATAGTTGCCAAAACGTTGTCAAAATCCCTAAATTGACCTATGGTGCGGTTTCCTAACCGCACCGGGCATAACTAAAAACAGTAGACTCTTTTAAGAGAAATCTTCAATCAGAATTGGTATTATCAGTACTCAGTTATCAGTTGTCAGTTTTAAGAGTTATCAGTACTTAGTTATCGGTACTCAGTTAATCTCTTGTGGCTGATCAGCATATTTTC
>JAKZUG010000484.1:0-8614 GCA_047516705.1 Candidatus Poribacteria bacterium
GCTTCTATCCAACGCAAAGATGACCGGGAGGTTTTGGATACAGACATCGTGTAACACTTGGTCATAACTCCGTTGGAGGAAGGTAGAATAGATCGCAGCGACAGGACGCATCCCTTGTGCTGCAAGTCCACCTGCGAACGTAACCGCGCACTGCTCTGCCAATCCGATGTCAAAACACCGACTCGGATACGCGTTCGCAAACTTATCAAGTCCCGTCCCACCCGGCATTGCTGCCGTCACGCCGACGACCCGTGCATCGCGTTTCGCTAATTCAATGAGTGTTCGGCTGAAGACTTCCGTGTAGGAGGGTATCGTCGGTTTCGGTTTGATCGTTTTTCCAGTCTTCAGGTTGAAGGGGCCACTGACATTGTAGAATCCGACCGGATCTTCTTCTGCCGGCGCGTAGCCGCGTCCCTTTTCGGTTACAACATGGAGCAGAATAGGACCAGAGAGGCTACGGATGCCGGTCAACACTGGAATGAGTGCCTCCAAATCGTTGCCATCAAGTGGTCCGAAGTAACGGAACCCGAATTCCTCAAACAGTGTCCCCGGTTTCAATGAAGCCTCAATTTTACTCGCTATCTGCTTCGCATCCGCCGAAATCAGGTTTATCAACCCTTTCGCACCAGACCGGAGGAAGTTGTACTGCGGTGAACTCGTAAGTTTGTGAAAATGCTTTGAGAACGCACCGACAGTCGCGGAGATAGACATATTGTTATCATTGAGGATAACGAGCATATCGTTCTTGAAGTCGCCGGCGGTGTTCAACGCTTCAAATGCCATACCCCCCGTTAGACCGCCATCTCCGATGATAGCGACAACCTTATAAGTCTCATTAATCAGGTCTCGCGCAGTAGCGATGCCTAACGCCGCAGCGATAGAGGTACTGGAATGCCCGGCACCAAAAACGTCATATTCACTCTCGGCTCTGCTGAGAAATCCGCTGATGCCACCACTCTGCCTGAGTGTTGGAAACGCATCTCTTCTGCCAGTAAGCAGTTTGTGCGGATACGCCTGATGTCCGATATCCCAGACGACTTTATCGCGTGGTGTATCAAACACGGTGTGCAACGCTATTGCCAATTCAATAGTCCCGAAATTCGGTGCGAAATGCCCCGGATGCTCGGATAGGACTGTTAATAGATACGCACGCATCTCCTCAGCCAGTACTTCAAGTTCGTTGATCTCCAGTTTTTTCAGGTCAGCCGGACTGTTAATTTTTTCTAAGAACATGTTTTTTAATCCTGTTGTCTATGTGTTGTCTGTTTTGAGAACGTTTTCGACCCGCTGCTCCGCGTTTTCGAGCATCTCCCTGCACGATGAGACCAAACCGACACCTTCCTCAAAGAGTTTGAGGGATTCTTCAAGCGGAAGCTCGTTGCCCGCTTCAAGTTTATCAACGATCTGGGTCAGTTTTGTAAGTTTTTCTTCAAAGGTCATTTTGTATCTCCATTAGGTTGTATTTACATTACACGACAAGAAAGCACGCAATTAGGATGCAGCGGCTATAGACTTCCCTCTGTCGTCAATATCCGGATCTGGCGACTTTGCTAACTTTTGTGCGACAAGCGCGTAAAGGCTGATCCCAGCATTTGCAGCCTCGTTTTTCAGCATCTGATAAAGTTGCGCATCAACGGGGACATTAACCTGCCCAATGTCCGCTTCTCGCGATGGGGCTTGTGGAATAGGTTCATGATGTTTTTGATAACTTTCCTTAACGCCTTTCCAAGCCATTGCGAGCTCTTTCAAGGCATCCTCTGGTGTATCTGAAAATGCTGACACATTGGGCATCTCAACAAAATAGGCTAAATAATCGCCATCTTCATCAAGAAATACTTTCACAGTGAATCCATCAAATATATTTTTATTCATTTCCGTCCCCTTGGTCATATTGCCTAATAAATTCTTTTACCTGATACCCTTTTGCTTCTGCCCTTTTGGGTTGGATTGGAAGTCGATAGCCTTGTGGTGAATACCAGATGCGATGGCTGCCACTTTGGTGATCAAAGGTCCACCCACATTGGGAAAGCAAAGTTTCAAACTCACGAAAGCGTAGACTATTTGGATTATTTCTCGCCTTTGCTAATAGTCTATCTTTTCTCCTCATAGAGGTCCCTTGGATTCCGACAGTTCTGAGGTCTTAGATGGAATCTCCTATAGAAAAAATTCGGTCAGGAAATTATGGTTAAGCATTGCCTACATCTAATCAATCTCTTTGTCACTCAATTGAGGCTCAGACAAAAATTCTTCGACACGACATGCGAGATGTCCCTGTGCCAACTGAACTTCAATTCTATCGCCAACGGATACCTGTTCAGCCGTGGTTAATACCTCGCCATCCGTCTTCCGACTGATGCTATACCCGCGTTTCAGCGTGGCTAACGGACTCAGTGCGTCAAGCCGTTGGGCAAGTGTATGAAGTCTGTTTTCGCTATCAGTGAGGCTGCGTCTTGCTGCGTTCCGGCACGCCGCGTCTAAGGTGTCTACTGTTTGGTAGAGTTGGTAGATAGCGTCCTTACGCTGCGTCGGTGCAAGTCGCGTCTCAAGTTCTTGGATCCGTGTTTCGTGACCATTCAATTGATTCTGAATTGTTGTGCGCAGCCACGCATCATAACCGTCCAGTTGTGCGAAAAGCTCATCCTGATCCGGTACGATATGCTCAATTGCTGCCGACGGGGTCGGTGCCCGGTGGTCCGCCACCATGTCCGAGATAGTGTAATCCGTTTCGTGTCCGACTGCCGACACAACCGGAATCGTGGAAGCAAAAATCGCACGCGCAACGCGTTCTTCATTAAATGCCCAGAGATCTTCGATCGAACCACCCCCACGACCGACGATTAGCACATCAATATCATCTCGCATGTTCATGACCTGCAGTGCGTTGGCGACACCTTCTACCGCACCATCGCCTTGGACAAGCGTCGGATGGAGTAGCACTTCGGCTAACGGATACCGTTTGTGAAGCTGCTTGCAGATGTCTTGGAACGCTGCACCTGTTGCCGACGTAATCACACCGATTTTTTTAGGGAATTTTGGCAACGGCTTTTTGTGGATACTATCGAACAATCCCTCGTCTGCAAGTCGCAGTTTTAACTCTTCAAACGATCTCTGCAATGTGCCAATCCCAACCGGCTCTAAGGTATTGGCAATAATCTGATATTGTCCTCTGGTAGAATATAGACTCAACTGTCCTTGAACAATCACTTCTTCACCGTCCTTCGGTAAAAATTTGAGGCGAGAAGCATTGTTCCGAAAAAAGGCAACCGAGATTTGGCTATTCGCGTCCTTGAGCGTGAAATAGATGTGTCCTGCCCCAGAGCGGCTGTAATTGGAGACCTCCCCCTGCACCCACACATTTTTGAATTGTGGATGTTGCTCTATCAACTTTTTCAAGAAATTTGTTATTTCACTGACGCTGTGGACAGTTCTTGTTGGCATCGAGAATTCTAATTGCATATCCATTAATCTCGGTTTTCCCCAGACCCGGTAGATGCGGTTTCATGAAGTTTAAGAAAGTATTTTGGTAATCCTATAAAACGTGAGTTCAGTAAAAGGATTCTGCAAACGCGAGTCAAGTTGATACGATTTAGATACATAGCACTCCGCTGGAGTGCGTTGACTTCAAGGCGATCTTCTATAGACATATCACGCCTCATGAAGTTTAACAAATAAATTGGGTAATTGTGGCTACGCGACGTGTGATGAATCGCACTACTACGAACCGATCTGCCTGTTATTACACATCTCAGAATTACCCGTTTAAATTCTTAATCTTCATCTGGCGTGAGGAGGTGGCACCTAAACGGACATATAAACACATACGCGCAAGGCGTTGAAAATGGGATTCTGAAAAATCGGAGACTGTTGTCTTATAGATAGATTTAGGGTATAATCCCGCTGATAGAAAGTAGGATAAAAAATCAGATCCAGTTGTGATAGGGGTTAACAGCCTCCGAAAAATATTTTCGTTTGCCCAAAATTGCTATATCTATCTTTATGTGAATACTCTCAAAAATCGATCTCCTTGCTCCAGCGGAGCAACATTGCTTCGCAGTGAGAATAGAATATTCATTGGCAATTGGCTGCACTCCAGCGGAGTGCTATGTCTATTTATCCTGAAATGTCCATTTATGTTCATAACCCACCATAAGTCGAACTCACATTATAAAGGACAATTGTCAATCAAGGAGCGTCTCTAATCCTGTAAATCCTGGTTCAGACAAATACCAGCACCCTTACAAACCGGTGTCCGCGCCCTTTACTGGGAAGCGGCGAATGGGTCCCTACCGTCCCTGGAGCATAGGCGAGGTTTCAAACCTCGCCAGCGAAGAGGGGGACACAATCGGTCTAAATACTGATAACTGATAACTGATAACTGAATACCCTCTTGCTGACGGCTGACGGCTGACCGCCAATTTAATACTGCTCTTGCAGCGGCACAATACTCACCGCCAGTCCAGTTTTTTCGTCAAGTTCTATCTCAGCACCACAGAGTTTGACATTGCCTTTAGCAACAGCGAAGCGCGTCGGCATCATCGTCAGAAACCGCTCAAGCACTAAGTGTATCTGCGTGCCGATCACCGAATCGTAGGGTCCCGTCATACCGACATCTGTAATATAAGCCGTGCCTTGCGGGAGGACGCGCGCATCCGCTGTCTGGACATGTGTGTGCGTCCCAACCACCGCGCCGACCCTGCCGTCCGCGTGCCAGCCCATCGCTATTTTCTCGGATGTGGCTTCCGCGTGAAAATCAAGAAAGATATAAGGTGTCACCGCTTTTATCTCAGGTAAAATTGTATTGAGGGCATGAAACGGATTGGTATACGGGTTCATGAAAATCTGTCCGGCGAGGTTGATGACACCGAGTTGTGTCTGTCCGTCATTGGAAGGAACGATGGTCACACCGCGCCCGGCTACTTCGGTCGGATAGTTCGCCGGACGTATCAGCTGCGGCGTTGTATCTACAAAACTGAATATCTCTTTGTTATCCCAAACATGGTTTCCAGTGGTAATTGCGGAAACACCTGATGCTAAGAGTTGATCAACAATTTCAAAGGTTAACCCTTTTCCACCCGCCGCGTTCTCTCCGTTGGCGACAATAAAATCGTATTTGTCTCGATGTGCTTCCAGAAACTTCATTGTTGCTGCTCTACCCGGATTTCCAACTATATCTCCGATAAACAGTATTTTCATTTTCCCTATCGCTTTCTGCGTAATATCGTTTAGTTTCTTGATGTTTCTCTTTTGTAGGAGCGAGCTGTGCTCGCGATGCCTGGCTGCCTTGCAGGAAGGATCTCCAAATTGAGGATCTTCAATTATTAACCACTTCTAACTCCGCAAGTGTAAAAACGGATGCGAATGAGCACCCGAGTTCATCAATTTTCGCTGCACCGCCTGCCTGCCGATCAATGACTGCTACAACATGTTCCACTATATACCCCGCTGCACGAATCTGTTCAATTGATGTGCAAACCTGTCCCGCAGTCGTAATCACATCTTCTATCACGACAAGTCTGCTACCGGCTTTGACACCCCCTTCTATGAGGTTACAGGTGCCATAAGTTTTCGCTTCCTTACGGACGTAAAAGCAGGGGATCCCCGTTTGCAGTGAGAGTGCGGTTGCAAGCGGGATACCGCCTAATTCCAGACCTGCTAACCCGTCACAACTCAACGGGAGTAGTTTCGCCATCTCTTCGGCAATCGCGGTAAGCAGCGCGGGGTCGCTCTCGAATCGGTATTTATCCCAATAGAAATTACTAATATTCCCTGAGCGGAGTCTGAATTCACCTGTGAGATACGAAGCCTCACGAATCTGTTTTGCGAGTTCTGTTTTTGTCATTTTTTATGGCTGTCGGTTATCAGTACGCAATGACTTCGTCATTGCTTTCGGTTTTCAGTTAAGCGTGTGGTATAGACGAACGTTTCTCCTGCACAAAAACCTTTTAAGGATCATCTTAATGATTATAGGTTAAGAGATAACTTCGTTAAATCAATAACCTCTTAACCGATAACTGACAACCGACAACTGATAACCATTAAAAGACATCAATATGCGCGGTATCTCCCGTTACGACCTCTCCGATGACAGCGGTTTCCGGGCAATCAGCGGCACGGAGTTCCGATACCGCTGCGTCCGCGTTTTCAGCGGGAAGTGAGAACAGCAAACCGCCAGACGTTTCCGCTTCCATCAGGATATGACGCATCGCTTCGCTATCCGTGTGGAACGTGACCTTGTCCGCAAGGAACGTCATATTCGCAAGATAGGCTTGCGTGTAAGTGTCCTGTGCAACGAGTGCGGGGACATCTTCAAAGTAAGGCACCGCTCTGCTATCTATCTTGAGATGGGCATCATTGCCTGCCGCCATTTCCGAAGCATGCCCCAACAGACCGTATCCTGTTACATCTGTGCAAGCAGTCGCGCCATACTTCAGCATGACTGTAGCAGCAGAGGCATTGAGCCGAGTCATCGATTCAACAAGTTGTGGTAGCACCGCATCGCTGATCTTGTCAAACTTCAAGCCTGTGGTGAGGATACCGATGCCGAGATTTTTGGTTAAAATGAGGACATCCCCCGGACGCGCGCCGTAATTCTTGACGAATTTCTCTGGATGCACGATTCCCGTCACAGAGAGTCCGTACATCAATTCTGGTGCATCCACTGTGTGCCCACCGACAAGCGCAGCACCGGCTTCGATGGCTTTTTCAGTACCGCCCCTGATAATATCACCGAGGATTGATAAATCCAAGTCCGCCTTGGGCCAGCAGGTGATGTTCAACGCCGTTTTCGGAACGCCGCCCATACTGTAGACATCGCTCAGTGAGTTCGTCGCGGCAATCGCACCGAATGTATACGGGTCGTCAACGATGGGTGTGAAGTAGTCAACTGTGTTGACAAGGGCTATATCATCGGAAATGCGGTAAATCCCCGCATCATCAGAGGTTTCAGTGCCGACAAGCAGGTTCGGGTCGGTGGATTTCGGGATATTAGCTAAAATGTGCGCAAGCTCCCCCGGAGCGAGTTTTGACGCTCACCCAGCGCATTTCACGGTCGCAGTTAAACGGATCTTCTGTTGTGTCATATTTATCCTATGTTTGCGTTGCGGCACGGGAACTTGGCGCAACAATTACTGCAGGTCTGACAAGACGGATTTTACGTACGCCACGCTTCTACCATCTTGATGGAATTGGTCGCCGTCGCGGATACCTTCAATCGCCAGATAACCGTCGTAGTTGGCATCAAGCAACGCCGCAATCGCGAAGCGATAGTCGATTTCACCATCGGGCAACGGGACTTGGACGTAGATGGCTGTCTCCAGATCCGGGATATGCACGCGATAGAGGCTCTTACAATGCCAATAGTTGACATGCGGTGCAACCGCGGTGATTGCGGTTTCACACGTCTCCTCTGGGATGTCGTAAGTCCAGTAGATATTACCTAAATCCGGATTTATCCCAACGTTCGGTGCGTCAATTAATCCTAACAGCCGTAGCGTTGACGAACTGTTGTCCGCTATTGAATTTTGATGGATTTCTATGGAGATCTCAACACCTACATCTGCGGCGACAGCGGCGGCTTCACTCACGGCTTTCGCAGTCCGTTTATAATCTTCATCACTCGCTTGACGGCTTGAGCCTTGCGAGACGGATTCGCCACGATACGTACCTTTTCCACCCGGATCATCGGGCGGTGTAGTGACTGTGGAATTAACAATACCCGCTCCCATCTTCGCCGCGAAGTGGACGGCATCCACCATCCGTTGTTTGTTGGCTGCAGCGACTTGTGGATCCGCAGCAGCACCACCGCCTCCGCGAATCGCGACACACGGCATACCTGCATCTTCGAGTTCTGAACGGAATGTTTCGATTTCAGCGTCAGGGAGACTCATCCCAGGAAGTTCAATCCCGTCGAAGCCAATCTTTTTGGCATGTTTCAAAAACCGTTGGCGATCTGCTGCATCGGTGGGTAACCCCCCGCCGTTATAGGGGTACGATGCACATCGTCTAAAAGCGTACGCAATCTTCATTAAGCCCTTCCTTTGTACTTCGCTGGCGAGGTTTCTAACCTCGCACTACTTAGTTCATTCGCTAACCCATCCGATGCCTTCGCTGGCGAGGTTTCTAACCTCGCTTTTCCACAGGTGCGACTTATATATCTATGAACTCCCCTCAAATAAATATGCTACAGCCTGCTGGAATTCTTCAAAGAGCTGTGGGTTTACGACCTCAATTGGCGCGTGCTGAGGTACGATGTCTTGGACATCGGATTGGGCACTCGCACCACTATCATACGTAGATAGTTTAGCATACGCTCCGCTTTTTTGTAAAGAAGCATCTCGGTCTGCAATCGCGCCGAGAACACTCCGATAATACCACGCTTGGTCTTCAACACCACCGTGAAACCGTTCCCATACAGTATCACCGATGAGATCATACTCTGAAATAATAGTCCGTAGGTTGTGAAGCTTGTCAGCACACGTCACGATGCAGACTTCCGGGCTGGCAGTTCTTAACGCCTCAATCCGTTCCGTTTTACGGGCACGCCACCGCAATGCCTTGTTCTCTGAACAGCCGTCAACGATATTTGCTATGGAGTCGCCAAAACGTTCCCGAATAA
>JAKZUG010000485.1:0-4240 GCA_047516705.1 Candidatus Poribacteria bacterium
GGTTATCGTTGCCAACACAGACCAAATCGTAGCTGTCATCGCCACACTGATGCCTCCCCTTAATTTCCGGACACTGGACAGGTTTCTAATCTTGGCTGAGGCAGGCGACATGGAGGCAGTAATATGCCTCAACAAGATAGATTTGGTGAACGCAACCGAACGCGAAGAACTTACAGCGACCTTTACCAACTATGAGAAGTTGGGTTATCAAGTCCTCTATACCAGTATCCATAAGCCCGAAAGCTTAGACGCGCTTCGAGATGCCTTAAGGGATAAATTCAGTGTTATTGTCGGCGCATCTGGGGTAGGAAAGTCCAGTCTACTGAACGCGATTCAACCGGATTTAGGCTTGCGAACCGGTGAAGTCGGCATCAAAACACAAAAGGGACGGCATACAACGACGCTCGTTGAACTCTTTCCACTGGACATCGGCGGCGAAGTCGCGGACACACCCGGTATTCGAGAGGTTGGCTTGTGGGGAGTGGACACTGAGAACTTAGAATACTATTTTCCAGAAATGGAACCCTACCTCGGCACCTGCAAATACAGCGATTGTGCCCATGTTGTGGAACCTGATTGTGCTATTCAGGACGCTGTTGAGGCAGGCGAGATACATGCAGAAAGGTATCGGAGTTACGTGGTGCTACGAACAGATGAAGCGACAGAATTCTAATTTCAGAGACGTGGGAAATACTTACGCGCGTAGTCTAATCGCTCTGGCACCCCGATATCGATCCAACTTGCATCCGTTTGTAGCGTGTAAAGGTTGGAAACGGACGGAAAAACGTCTCGTTCCATAGAGAAATTTTCTTGTCCCTTTGGAAACGCGTCGGCAATTGTTTCATTGAAGAGATACACCCCACCATTGATGTATCCTGCACGGTAGGTCGACTGTTTCTCACGAAATGCCTGAATCTTTCCATCACCATCAGATACAATTTCGCCGTAGGGACGGATGTCCGGCACATGCACACTCAGAAGCACGCCTGCCATTCCTTGATGAAAGCGATTTAACATATCTCGGAGTGAAAAGCCCGCAAATAGGATATCGCCATTCAGCACAAAAAAAGGGGACGTATCAATCTGTTTCATTGCGTTCTGAATTGCACCACCCGTCCCGAGTCGCTTCTCCTCTTTGGCATAACGGATACGGATTCCAGCGTAATTGTCACCCACTCGCTCATAAAGCACATCGTGCAGGTGCCCCGACGCGAGAACTGCCTCGGTGACACCGGCATCCTTCAACAACTGGATCTGCCATTCTAACACCGTTTTCCCAGCGATCTCCAGCAAAACCTTAGGAACCGTTTTCGCTGCCTCACCGAGCCGAGTCGCAAGACCGCCGCAGAGAATAATGGCTTGCATCGTTACCATTCCTTAGGTCAACTACCCAAGCCTAAAGACTTGGGCTTGAAGATAGCATCAAACAGCGTCAACTGTGTTGCGTTAGTCAAGTCCAAATCTCGTGCTTTGTTCCTGTTTCTCGCTTCATTGAGGGTGGTAACCCACCGCTCTCCACGAAAGGCAGCAGCTGCCTTGAAAAGTATATTGAGTGCAGCGTTATGGTCTCGGTCTAAAACCGTGCCACAAAACTGACACTTAAAAGTTCGTATCGCCAGCGAAAGTTTCTTTGGCGACTTCTGACCGCAACTTGAGCAAGTTTGCGAGGTGTTCTTAGGGTCTACTTGGTGGAAGTGGAAACCGTCTCTTTCGGCTATGTTTCCACACCACTCAAAGAAGGTTGCCCAAGACGCATCGGAAATGCTCTTGCTGAGGTGTTTGTTCTTTACCATGTTAGATACGCGTAAATCCTCTATCACTAATACATTGTTTTTCAGGTGGTGGTAGAGTTTATAGACGAGTTTACCGATAAAGTCTTTGCGTCTGTTTGTTGTGTGTTCATGGTGTAAAGCGAGTTTGTGTTGTTGTTTCTTGCTCCGGTTGCTGCCTTTTTTCTTACGAGAAAGGTCTTTAGAGTGTTTTCGCAATAAACCCTCTGCTTTGCGATACCAGCGTGGGTTGTCCTCTTTTTCGCCTTCGGAAGTCGTCAGATAATGCGTTGTTCCCATATCAACAGCAATCGCAGCAGTCGGTTCAACTTTCGGTGTATCCGGGAGTTCACAGGAGACATGGGCATACCAGCCACTAACTTTCTTGACGAGCGTGACTGCTTTCGGATCGCCTCGCAGAGGACGGTGCCTGTATATCTTAACTTCACCTAACTTTGGCACTTTTAGACGGTCGTGTTTCCATGCTGTTTCTCGGATAGGATTTTGGCGAACACGTTCACCTGTCTTAAGTTTCTGTTTGCGGAGTTTCCACGACATAGACCTAATGCGTTTGTGATGTCTTGGATACCCCTTTTTCGCAGATCCTTCTTCGCAGCGTCTATAAAAACCGTCAAAGGCTTTGTCCGTGCGTTCCAAAGCACATACTTGCATATCTTGTGGCACTTCGCGAAAGTCAGTATATTTTTCACGAGCAATCGTCAACTTCCGTTGTTGGTCATCGCAAGAAACGCGTTCACCTTCAGTCTCCCAAGCAACCTTGCGATCATGGCGTGCTGAATTCTGAAGTTCACAAAGGTGGGCAAGCCACTCTAACAATGTTGTTTCCTGCTCCTGTGTCGGATACACAGGATACTTAAATGTTAATCTCATGGTAAATCAAGTATCAAGCATTTATCCCCTTACGAGTGGGAGGCAGACACGTTACCAAGCGGTAACGCTCGTAATGTCTGCCAACTTGATACCATAATTATACCACATTTTAGACCAAGATTCAATATTTTTTTCAAGCATTAGGTCTAATTCACGGGGCGGATTTTCCTCCCAACGCTAAAGCATTGGGCTTCCAATCCGTAAACTTAGGTGATAGTCCGAACTCCGAATTTTTAATAACTATGGGCGAGGCAGTGATTCCTCGCATCACAGAAACAAATAGATACCTATTCCGACCTATGCATTGCGTTACCGCGCGGATTTTCAAAAGCATCTACCCACATATCACACCACGCTTGGTGTTCAGCCAAGACGGTTTCAGGGTTTTTTCGGCTTCGTACGATGAAGTCAGGATGTGCCGTTCGTCCTGTGTGATGCCCTGTGGTCTGATAGCGCAAATCCAACGACCAGCGACACCGATCGGAGGTGTTCGGCTCCGAACGATGCGGTGTAAAACGGCTCAATAAAATGAGGTCGCCTCGGTAACATTCGAGCATGAGCGGTTCGACATCCGGCATCAACTCCGGTTTGATCATTGTCCCACCCTCTTTCTGATGGCTCAAATAACCTTTCTCTTCGGTAATACCGGGCAATGCCTGAAGGCATCCCATCTCTATTGTGCTATCGCCTAACGGAAACCAACATGTAACGATAGCGGACCCTTCCGCCTCCGGCATCATGACCCCAGCATCCTGATGCCACGGTACACCACCAGCCCAACTCGCGTTTCCATCTACAACCGGCGGCTTCGCACGCAAATGCTGAATCGGGTTGCAGGTAATCTCTGGTCCAACAATTCCTTCAATAACATCTAAAAGGTTATCGTTCTTCAGGAATTCAAAGATGGCTTTGCCGCGGTAGTTCATAATATCCAACCCACTTACCATCTCACCGGACTGCGCGAGTAACTTTCCAAACCGCCTGTCGAAGGGTTCATCTTCGTACAGGTTTTCGATCTTGCCCTCCTGTTTTAAGGCGAGGGCGCGTTCCGAAATCCAATCCGAAATCTCGTCAATCACGGGTTGGAGGTCTTCATCCGTCAGGGCATTTTTGACTATCAGCACGCCTTGTGTCCGATAGGTTTCACACTGCTCTTGCGTGAGTCTCATAAAGAAATTTCTCCCTTTTCATGAAACTTGCTATAAAAAATATAGTAAATATGATACCATATTGGAAAAAATTCAACAAGGAGCATTACGCATGAAAGGCAAACGGATTGTGATGCCAGCGAAACGCTCGGCAACACTGGAAGATTTTGAACTCGACGAAACGCTCACGCCAAATCAAGTCTTACTGAAAACACATTATAGTTTGATTAGTCCCGGCACCGAAGGCGCAGGGTATACGGGACTTGAGAGTGGCACACGGTTTCCGCACGGCTCCGGCTATACGGCGATCGGTGAAGTGCTCAAAGTCGGTGAAAACGTAACGAAATGTGTCGCAGGTGATCTCGCCTTCTATTATGGCCCACATGCCTCTATTGCCAAAACAGAGGCTGTGCTTTTGGCGTTCAAACCCCC
>JAKZUG010000486.1:0-4461 GCA_047516705.1 Candidatus Poribacteria bacterium
GGGTTTTCGCTCGCTATCAAGAAACTCATCAACGCGGGGGAGGTTCGGAAAATCAAGCGGGGGTGGTACGAACGGATCACAGCCGATGTGGAATCAAGCACTTACTCACTTGTTGATTAAGTATTGACAACGCACTGGATCCCTCGCTGTCAATCTCTGCGCGTGTTCTCGTCGTCCCAGTCATCGCTATACCGCTTTTTACGTTTCTGTGACTCTTTGAGAACATAAAAATCAAGTAAGGCGTGCTTGTAAGCGATGAGTATTTTGCCACCCTTGCCTTTCTTCCCGCCGACACGCATCACCATGTAGTATCGAGAGTCCCACACCTTTTCACCGACCACCACCAGCCCATTTCGCATCACACACTGAACAATCGAACCCAGCCGTGCGTCGGTCTTGATTTTCGTTCGCTCGCTGGATTTTTCGATGGGGCGCAAGCCTTCATCTGCGATACGTTTTTGGCGTACGACCCCTTTTTTGATAAAAGCCAGGTTTTCATCAGGGAACGCTAAAACGACTTTGAGTTTATCGAGACACATCCGATCCGGTTTCTCCAGATCGGCACGTCCGTCTTTCTCTGATGAAACCTTACCACTCTTGATGTCGCGTCTTATTGTGGGTTCAGAAACGCCTGTCAAGCTGACGGCTTCTGATAAGGAGCGAAAAAGAAACGACAAGAGAAGAGGCGCGGTTCTCCGATCCGTTTTCAAGACACCAAATGGTGTTTTGAAGTCGAAAAAAGGGAGAAGAACTTCCGCATCTGCATCTTTTTTCTTTGAAAAAATGCAATAGTGTGGTATTATTTAATTAAATACTTATTTTGGGTTAATCAGGTGATGTTTTCTCTCTTTTCGGTATCTAACAGCCAAGTTTTTTACTCTTACTTGCTATGTTCGATAATATCGATGGTATTCCAGAGGGCATCTTTCGGTTAATCCATTAAGTATTAAGGGCGTATCGTTTCCCCAAACGGTTCGTCCTGTGCTGTGGAAGTCATGAGCCACATATAGTACAAACCCTTTAGAAAGACAAAACGTATGGGGACTGAAATCCCCGTATGGGGAACAGTCTCCGCGTTTTTTTCTAAATAGGGGCAATAGGGGTGTTTCTTTCTAAAGCGAAGAAAAGACAGATACCTTCTGTCTATTCACTCTACACCACCACCATAAGAGACATATCCATATATCTTTTAAGAGACATATCTATATATCTTTTAAGAGACATATCTATATATCCATTGGCGGAGGTTTACCGAAGTGAACACCCCACATAACAAAACTATACATAGTAAAACTTTACTACCGTTGAAGGACTGCCATTTTCCGCAGTGCGCATGCCCTGCTGGAGCGGTTTATGACTTCAAACTTCGGGAATTTGTCAATGGGACGCTGCACGTGTATCGGTTCTGCCGGACGTGTGGGGCTGTTGCGCAGTCTCCTGTAAAACGCACCTCAATTCCTTTTGCTAAATGGCGTGAATTGTGTCAGCAAGAGGGGGTGCAACAATGAAAGTAGCGCGGTTCGCATCCCATTTGACCTCAAGCTCTCAAGACTACGAATTAAGTACGATTCTCCGCGAGATACGAGAAGGTAAAACCTCTGTGATCTCATCCCCTGCCGCCGTGACGGATGCAGGTGGTAACTCTCTACGCCATGCCACAGAATACGCACAGCGGTTGTTGTCTGCTGGGAATAAGCCAGCCTTCGACGAGATTAAGAAATCGCTGCCGGGTGTCTGTTTTCAAGGTGTATCCTCAGAAGGCACACGTGAAATTGATACGTTATCTGGACTGGTCATCTGTGAATATGATAATGTTGACGATGTTTATTATTGGCTTTCCGTTATCCGTAAAAATCCGTATGTCCGCGCAGCGTTTGTCTCCATGTCGGGGAAAGGTTTGAAAGTGATTGGGGTTACGTCCACGATACCCACACCTGAAACCTACCACTTGGCTTGGTACGCATTCTCTACCTATTTTGAAGAAATCGGCGACGTTGATGATACAGGTGCGCGCGTGAATCAGATGAACGTTGTCGCTTATGCCGATCGGTTCTACGAAAACATCAACGCATTACCTTTAGAGTGGAATGATGTAGATGATGCAGATTTTCAGGACGCATTCCCGATGCTCCAGAGCGAAGTTGAGAGTGTCGCGATTGGATCGCTGCCTGCTGAATACCGTGACGCGATTGCTGATATGGAGTGGAAACCGAACGATTGGGGCAAGACGCAGCTTCCGTGCATGTTTACGGAACACGAGTTTGACGGTTGGAGTTCAAGAACAAACG
The DNA here is from genome assembly GCA_047516705.1 of Candidatus Poribacteria bacterium. Taxonomy (GTDB): domain Bacteria; phylum Poribacteria; class WGA-4E; order WGA-4E; family WGA-3G; genus WGA-3G. Next base: position 2,289 of record JAKZUG010000486.1, read on the forward strand.
CTATGGGCGTCCTGCGCAACGCTGAAAACGACTATACGTTTCACTGTCTGAAGTGTTCAGAGTCAAAGCGTTTTCGATCGCAACGCCCACGCCCCCAAAAACGCCTTGAAATCCACCCAACCGAACAAGCCACCTACAAAAAGAAACTCGCACCTCCAGAATCCAACCAAGCATCACTCCAAAACGCCATCACCGATTTTTTACAGCAGCTTGAATCCAATAGAAGCGACACAACTGACATCTTCATTCTCAAATATGATACCGGTATCGGGAAAAGTTACGGAGCACTTGCCAACGCCAGAAAATTCGGCAAAAAGGTCTTATCACTGCTTTTTAACCACGACCTCGCCGCCGAACAAACCCATACCGCTATGACGCTCGGCTACAATGCCTATCGCTTTAAAGGGCGCAGCTACAACTTTGAGAAAAGCGAACTCCGAACCATTCCGCTACAGATGCGAGAACAGAACGAGTCACTTTTCCGCACCTATGAGGTCATGTGTCCAGTCTATGATAAACTCGAACCTTACCACGAAAAACGTCTCAATCCGTATATGCTCTGTTTCAGCTGCCCGTTGCTCGATGCCTGTAAATCTGAAGGGTATTGGTCGCAATTCTCCGAAATCCGACGTGTCGATTATCTCTCAGCCTGTATCCAAGACATCCTATTCAACCCTGATTTTTGGACGCTTTTAGAGACGTTTTTGAGCGGATCTGTCCCCTTCCAAGAGCCAGAAACAGACGAAGCAGCTGCTATCGCGGCGATGCTCGGAATCCTACAGGACAGCGAGGAAACTCAAGGTATCTTTCAGCCCTTCGACTTCGCGATGATTGACGACTACACGACCGCAAGGCTTTACTGCGAGGCACACTATACCCTTGAAGAAATCAGCAACCTCAAAAAAGCGTGGGCAGGCACACCCACCGGCGATGTCCTGAACCAAGTTTTTGAAGCGATCCTTCTGCTTTACGACCCCGAAGGCACACAGAGATCCGTTGACATCCTCACAAACCTGTTTGATTCGCTAGATGACAAAACCAAAGAAGCCGTCAATACCAACCTCACCAAGCACGCCGACCGCGACGCAGACGGAAATGTTGTTCCGACCGCGCCCTGGACCGCGCTCCGAAAAGGAATTGCGTCGCTCGCTACACTCACACCTGTTTGGCACTCTAAAGACTGGACGCTTCTGCACCAGTTGGAAACCCTTATCAATCACTGCGAAAACACCACACAAGCCCCGATGTTCATAGACAATGACGGCAATATTACGCTCTCAATACCGCCACAAGTCCACCCAAGAATCAGAGCCGTGCTGCTGATGTCGGCGACCCCAGACTTTGAAGCCACAAAAAACGCTTTCCGCAGACAGCCTGTTACGTTCACCACTGCTGAAGGCAAACCCTCACACTGGGCGAAAGGGGTCAAAGGATTTCAATACGTCAACGCCCGATGGACAACCCAAAGCATCTTTGAATATCAGAAAGACGACAACGACAAAACGGTTTATGACGATGACGGTAAACCTATCATCAAGGGCTTGAGACCTAAAGCCGTTGAAATGCTGCGGAAACTCACCGAACTCGCACGCGCAGACAGCCGAAAATGTGTCTTTATCAGCTACAAAGATTTCATGGAAGGCAAAATTGCGGAATTGCAAGTCGTGAAAGAGCTTCATGACGCTTTTGATACCGTAACGCACTACGACATCGCAACCGGAAGGAACTTCGAGGGATACAAGATTTTCGTGACTTTCGGGTATCCCAAAACCAAACGGAACACTATCAAGCGCGAGGCACGAAAACAATACGCGCACAACCCCGAACCGCTGAATTCTGACTACGCCACCACCACAGAACAGGGCGAAGTCTACAGTAGCACACACGGCAGATACACCGACCTCCGCATGGAGAACGTCCGCCAGCAACTCACGACGCAGAAACTACAGCAGGCAAACGGCAGGGCGCGACCGACGCGTTGGGAATATACCCTCACACTCAACTTTTCTGCAGAGCCTATTCCGGGATTTACCGAACTTGCGACAGCGTTCACGGACACAGATTGGCGCAACACACAATCTTTTGACCTCGACGCAGTTATCGAGGTGCGCAGGCAGGCAGAACAGCATGCAGCGGCACTCACAGCCGATAACACCATCGAGGACTTCCAACG
>JAKZUG010000487.1:0-3107 GCA_047516705.1 Candidatus Poribacteria bacterium
ATGCCATTCCGCGTTATGTCGTTGTCAGGTTCGGTTTGCAATTGGTCAATGAGAACAGAAATGACCGACTCCAATTCTCGAATTGATAGCGGAGCCTCATGCTCACGACTTCCCATTTTTCCAAATGCCCAATTGATAGCAACGCGATCTGTGTCCTCTCCATATTTCATCAAACGTTTTAGGTGCTCAAGCGCGTTAACACTGTGACAGCACTTTCCAATAGAATACACTGCAATCGGATGGACTGTAATCGGAATTTCTCGCGTAATGAGGTTAATGAGATGTGATTCCGCACTCGGGAGTCCCGTTTTCCCAATTGTTTTAATGGCGTTTGTAACAACATTTTTAATAACTACGGGATGCTTGGACTTAATTTCTTCGGGATTACTCAACGCGGCAGCAGCATCATAAATATTGTAAAGGAGATCTATATCCGAACAAAGGTTCGCTAAGTCTCCCAATAACATTATTGTTTTCCCTCTTCCGTAGTTATTAACGTAATTAATATTGTCAAGCAACGGACTGATAAAGTCCTCTGCATTCGATGCTTCGGTAATTCTGATGTGTTGTCGAATAATCTGCTCGTCAATTATTTTTTTTCGATTGAATTCATCTGTTTTCATGTAATGTGAGATGTTCTTCTTCATCTCCATTAGTTCAGGGTGCACCTCCAAGATACTGCCCTGTGATTCAGATGCCGCTTGAGATCCTGACGGAACGAATGGCTGTCCCGGTCCAGGAATAGATTTCTCTTTTTCTCGCGTATTATCCGTTTGTGAGCTGGTTTCTGATTGGTTGAATTCGTCCGGATTACGCGTCAACCCGTTGGAGGTTTCATTTGCAGCAGCAGGTTGGTTGGAATCTATACTTACGGTAAATTTCTGATCCGGGTCCGCCTCAGGCCAACCTTCTACGCTCATAATACCACGTTCATCCACCTGTACTTGTATAAAGATAGGTTCGCCTTTCAAAAGTTGGCGTTGAAACCGAACAGTTCGCTCAAGAATAGGGCGGTTAGGAGGTTGTGTGTCTTTACGGCTGCCGAGGTAGAAAGGAAGTCTTAAAGATAGGGACCCCTCGCTGGCCGTTAAATTAGGAATCGGTGTAGGTTGTAACGGAAGTATTGTGCCAGCTTCAACAAGCGGTTTAACTTTGTCACCATCGATTTCAATATTGATAGTATCGTTGACGATGCGCGAAGGTTTAATACCGCGGTGCAAATCATAGTGGTAAACAACTGCGCCCCGTGCCACTGCTTTATCTGGATCACCGGCTGTAATCGGCGGAAAACCAAAGAGTGTTTCCAAACGTTTCTGGATCGTATGAAATTTTGTCATCCCGCCATTCAGCAGTACTGCATCAACACTCGGCATGTCTCCAATTTTTTGCTCAGCTTTTCGTAACACATCAAGAATTGGATAGATAATATTATCACAGTCGGACAATGTATCTAGTTGATTCACAGTATCTAACGTGAGACGTGGCGCAAGGAGAGGTTCAACGATCTCCTCATATTCAGATAGGGTCAAATCGTATTCAAACACCTGATTTTCAAAGGGGGTCTTGATTATTTCGGTTTCGACTAGCTCAGGATCAAATGACTCAGGATCAAGATAACCCATTAACGCACCATTCTCAATTTCACTGCTTAAGTCAACTTTTGCTTGCTCAGCATATTCTCGGAATTCGCTTTTGAGCATATTCATCTGAGAATCATCAAAGTCATTTGGCAATCTGTCCGCATAAACCTCCAAAAAGTGGTCTGCAAGTTTCTGATCGAAATCATCTCCACCAATTTGCGTATAGCGCGATATTGCCAAATCTTCAATGTTTAATGTGTGTTGTTCTTGCTGGTAGGAAACGTTATGTAAAGAGACATCCAGTGTTCCACCCCCTAAATCAAAAACCAGAACAGTCTGGGGTTCGTGGAAACTAATGAGTGTCTCTGGAATATCGCCCTTGTTTTGTCTGTTAACAAAGTCATAAAGCGCAGCACGGGGTTCATCAAGTAAAATGTTGCGTGGACTCCCATCATCTTCCTGTGTGCGGAATCCGGCGAGTCTCGCTGCTTCAATGGTGGATTCTCGCATGTCAGAATCAAAGGAGGCTGGAACGGTGATAACAACATCATCAGGGACAAAACCGAATAGAGATTCTGCACTGGAAGCGAGATGCGTAAGAATTTGCGATGAAATCACTGCCGAATTGTAGGTGCTACCATCGAAATCAAACTCTGTCTGTGTCCCCATCTCACTCTTAATAGATTTTACAACCCGATTTGTCCTACCGATCATCGTTTTGGCGTACTCACCAACAATTGGCGAACCTCCGTCCTTGAAATAGACACACGAGGGTAACAATTCTTTTTTACCTGTTCCACCGCGTTCTATCATCATTTTAACGTCTACGATTTTCGTTTCCAACTGATTTGTTTGTGGGTTAAGAGCACCCCATGCCATTACCGAATTGGTAGTTCCTAAGTCAATCCCAATATAATAGTTTCGCCGGTCAGACTGACGATTCAATTTTTGTGAACCACTGCTGGTTTCTTTTATTGACTCAAGGTTAGTCATAGGTTTGATATTAGATTTCATGATGTGACCTCCTTGACTTTAGGTTTAGAAAGAAGTGTGTTGCCGTAGATCCAACCTGCCGATTGGATTTCAACCATTTTGCGTTCGTCCGGGTCTTCCCAACTGGACCCGGTGTACTCATATTCATCAGATTCACCGAGTGTTATCACTTTCTGGTCACCCACAACTGCCTTAGGGCGGAGCCCTTGTATCTTAACAAAGCGGGTAAACATACGGATCAACATGGGAATTAACTCAATTTCTTGTGGGATTTCAGTTCCTTGTTGTTTTAACCGTCTTACTAACAATTCTGCTTTCAGGAACTGGTCTAACAAATTACTGTGTTGTCCTGAATTCATCTCTTGAAAAAATGTAATGACAGTTTCCTGTTTTGCTTCATCTCGGATGTGCTCTATCTCCTCCTGAAGTGCTTCTAGTTGGTGTTGTGCTACTTCCGCAGCTGCACGTAGGTCGTCGTTCTCATGAATGACCCGTTCATATTCTGAACCGGACATGGCGTTACCAGCACGATCC
>JAKZUG010000488.1:0-12932 GCA_047516705.1 Candidatus Poribacteria bacterium
AGCATTTCTACACAGATGTCGCCCCGATGGGGCTGCTCTCTGCTGATACCGAGCATTATTTGCTACGAGTTGTCTTCAAGAAACAAAACCGCAGGATATTCGACAGGTTTTCGAGTGAGAGCAGACACCAGATGTTGAGAAAACTACCTGAATATCATTCAAATTGTCCAAACTTTAGTATATATAGTAAAGCCCGAAAATACGCGGACACTTTAGAATACACAAAACACCATCCTCGCTGGCGGGGTTTTGCGGCGTACGCGCCCAAATGCGATCTGCATTCCCAACCCCGCCAAACTTTGAGTGTATAATTTTGTGGGCTTTACTATAGTAATGTGATAAACCGAAGCCTAAAGACTTGGGAAACCCCCGCAAACTGTAAGCGAAAGCGTTTGTGGTATCAACAAGGGTTGCTTGCTTGCGAAAGTCTTACACTCTCTCCTCCAAGGGTTGCTACCCAACCCTGAAAGTTGAAATGATTTTATCAAGGTTCGCCATCACGCGCCTTCCTTGATATATTGATTCAACGCCACAAATGCGAGTTTTTAGATTAGCATTTATGCTATGTTGAAGCGACCCGTCCATGAATTTTAGACAACATTTTAGACCAAAAGTGAAGTAAAAAACGACGTTTTGGTCCTTTCCAAGAGGGCGGTGTCTACATCCGAAACCTCAAGGATTGGGTTTTGACACCGAAGTTTGATAAAAAACTTGTCTTAAAACCGAATTTTTGCTATAGTATGGTTTAAAATAGATACACCCCCAAACCTGTCTCATAAATGCTGATTTCCGTGGTGAGGTCTCCGACCTCAGCTGTTTATTAAGCAGGACTTACGCAAATTGACAGAATATTGGACATTTAGACAAAAAAACTGGGAAATTCTGTCCTTTAAACCCCCTAAATTCCCCTTATCAGGGGACTTCAGGGCGAAATGTGTAAGTCCTATTAAGGTAACTTATAAAACCCCAGTTATAGTAATGAAAGGAGATTCCGGTCATGCAAGATTTTGCGTATATTGCAGCGAAAACGATACCGGAAGTCGTTGCCCTACTCGACGAAAAGGGAGAAAGTGCACGTATCTTAGCCGGTGGCACCGACCTCATCGTTCAGGTTCGAGAGGCGCGCCGAGACGTTGATTGGATGATCGATGTCAAATCCATCCCCGAGGTTAACGTTTTAGATTACGATGCCAACGCTGGCTTGACACTCGGTGCTGCAGTTGAGTGCTATAAAATTTACGCCGTTGATGCTATCTGCGATGCTTATCCGAGTTTAATCGATGCGACGAAAATCATTGGTGGCACAGCGATTCAAGGGCGCGCTGGTGTCGGTGGAAACCTATGTAACGCTTCACCGGCTGCAGATGGTATACCGCCACTGATTGTCTTAAACGCTTCCTGCGTCATTGCTGGTCCAAACGGTGAAAGCGAACTTCCTGTTGAACAATTTTGTACAGCCCCAGGACGAACCGCGTTACGCAAAGGTGAAATGCTTGTCTCTCTGAAAATACCGACACCTGAAAGCAATTCAAGCTCCTACTATCTCCGATTTATCCCGCGCAATGAGATGGATATCGCTGTTGTTGGTGTCGGTGCATCCGTGACGCTTGACGATGCGAAAGAGACAATTGTCTCCGCCCGTATCGCACTCGCTGCCGTCGCACCCATACCGCTTTTCGCAGAGGAAGCGAGCATGCTACTTGCCGGTCAAGAGGTCTCTGATGCTGCAATTGACGAAGCAGCGCAAGCTGCGCAAGCGATTGCACGCCCCATTAGTGATATGCGTGGCACTGCTGAACAGCGAACACACCTCGTCGGGGTGCTGACGCGACGCGCACTCAACGGCGCAATCCAGAGAGTCCGAGATGCAGATATTTAATGCGGTGCCAAGCGTTAACTCCTGATAGGACTTTTCAGACTAGTCCGTGTTCGGGAGTGGGAATGTCCTTCGTCCATTCCTGACAGCATTTTTAACGCTTAATTAGCCTGAGTAATGTTCAAACTCGTCAGAAACCCGTTTTGGACAACGGACAAAACGGAGCGAAAACCGAATTGTTAAAAAATTGAAAGGAACTCATATTATGGCGAGAAGATCGCACGTTCAGACCACTATCAATGGTGAAACAGTGGAATTTCTCTGTGAACCCCGGCAAAGCCTGCTGGAGGTCCTCAGGGATGAACTCCACCTGACAGGTGCAAAAGAGGGCTGCAACAACGGCAATTGTGGGGCATGCAGTGTTATACTCGACGGCAGACTCGTCAATTCATGCCTTGTCCTCGGTATAGAAACTGAAGGCAAATCCGTCGAAACCATTGAAGGGGTTGCTGACCCCGATAAGCTGCACCCGATCCAAGATGCCTTCCTCGAAAACGCCGCGCTCCAGTGTGGTATTTGTACACCGGGTTTTATTATGAGTGCGAAAGCACTTCTTGATAAAAACCCGAATCCGACAGAACACGAAGTCCGATACTGGCTGGCTGGGAATTTGTGCCGCTGTACCGGTTATGATAAAATTGTCCGTGCTGTACTTGATGCAGCCGCATCCATGTGAAAGGAGCGTCCTTCGCATGACCGAGATAATAGAAATTGTGGTAGTCGTTAGTAAGTCTTCTATTTCTCACATGGCGAATTGACGAAAAATAGGAATGCCTGAAAACAAAGAATACAAAGTTATCGGAACTCGTCCTATCCGGCATGACGGTGTTGACAAAGTCACCGGCAGGGCACTTTACGGGGCAGATTTTCAAGCCACCGGACTCCTTCACGGCAGGGTGCTACGGAGTCCGCACGCACACGCGCGAATTGTATCAATTGATACCAGCCGTGCCGAGGCCTACCCCGGCGTTAAAGGCGTTGTCACTGCTCAAGACTTGCCTGACGCTGAGGACAGAATCGCAGACCTTGGTGAAGGTGCGGTGAACCTCAAATATCTTTGCGATAACATCTTGGCGAGCGATAAAGCGTTGTACAAGGGGCATGCTGTTGCCGCTGTTGCTGCGACGAGCCCACACATCGCAGAAGAAGTTTGCGGGCTTATTGATGTCGAATACGAGGTGCTGCCGCCTGTCTTAGAGGTGCGCCAGGCGATGGAGTCGGATGCACCACTCCTGCACGAAAACCTGAAAACCACCTCAATGGGTGAGACGGCTGACGAACCGAGCAACGTTGCAAGCCATATCCAGCACAAACTCGGTGATCCGGAGAAAGGGTTCGCCGAAGCGGATGTCGTTGTTGAACATGACTTCGTTACAGGCACCGTCCATCAAGGCTATATTGAACCGCATAACGCCACGGCACACTACAATCAGGATGGGCAGCTAACTATATGGTGTAGCACACAAGGTGCATTTACTGTCCGTGAACAGGTCGCCGAAATCCTCCAATACCCCGTTTCCAAAATTAAGGTCGTCCCGATGGAAATTGGTGGTGGGTTTGGTGGTAAGATTAGTGTCTATATTAAACCTGTCGCGGCGTTGCTGGCAAAGAAAACGGGTAAACCGGTCAAGGTCCTGATGAACCGAACAGAGGTGTTTGAAGGAACGGGACCGACACCTGCCTCTTACATTCGCGTCAAGATGGCTGCTACCAAAGACGGGAAGATAACTGCTGCCCAAGCATATCTCGCTTTTGAAGCAGGGGCATACCCCGGTTCTCCGGTTGGACCTGGTGCAATGTGCATTTTTTCACCCTACAACATTGAAAACGTTGTCATTGACGGCTACGATGTCGTTGTGAATAAACCGAAAACCGCGCCCTACCGCGCTCCTGGAGCGACAAATGCTGCTTTCGGTTCAGAGACAGTTCTTGACGAGATCGCGGAAAAACTGGACATCGATCCACTTGAAATTCGGTTGCTCAACGGTGCGAAAGAGGGCGACCGACGCGCAGACGGACCCATTCACCCTCGCATCGGTTTTATTGAGACGGTCGAAGCAGTGAAAACGCATCCGCACTATGCAGCACCGAATGGAAAGAAACACCACGGTCGCGGTGTCGCGTCCGGTTACTGGTTCAATATCGGTTTGGAGTCCAGCGTAGCCATTAATGTCAACTCCGATGGCACCATTAACCTTATTGAAGGTTCAACAGACATCGGCGGCACGCGTGCCTCGATCGCTATGCAAGCAGCAGAAGTGCTCGGTATCCCCGCCGAATCAGTCAACCCAAGCGTCGTTGATACCAACTCTGTCGGTTACACGGCTGTGACGGGTGGTAGCCGCACAACGTACGCGACCGGCTATGCTGCCTATGAAGCGGCGCAAGATGTCAAGCGGCAGATGATCACTCGCGCCGCGAAACTCTGGGAAGTTGACGAAGCCAACGTGCAGTTTGCAGATGGTGAATTCTCAAGTATCAACGGTAAAGAGGAGCAGATTAGTTTCCGAGACCTATGTGGTCGGCTCGGTGAAACCGGCGGACCGGTTGTAGGCAGAGGGACAGTGAATCCTGGTGGTGCTGGTGGTGCGTTTGCAACCCACTTGGTGGATGTAGAAGTGGATGAAGAGACCGGCAAGGTTACCATCCTCCGCTACACCGCAACACAGGATGCCGGAAAAGCCATCCATCCGAGTTACGTTGAGGGACAGATCCAAGGCGGTGTTGTTCAAGGTATCGGTTGGGCATTGAATGAGGAATACATCTACAACGCCGAAGGCGCGATGACCAACGCCAGTTTCCTTGATTACCGAATGCCGACCTGCTTGGATCTACCGATGATCGATACTGTTATCGTTGAAGTCCCGAATCCGGGGCATCCGTATGGTGTGCGTGGCGTCGGCGAAGTGCCGATTATACCGCCGCCTGCTGCTATCGCCAATGCTATCTACGATGCTATCGGTGTTCGGATGACAGAACTCCCGATGTCGCCCGACCGGCTTCTGAAAGCGATGGGCAAAATCTAATTCATTGCAAATTCTGTAGGGCGAGGTTTTGTACCTCGCCCTCTTTTATCAGCGATTATTGAGGTTGCATCTCTAAAAAAATGCCAACCGTTCGTCGGTGTCCTGACTCGGCGCGCACTCAACGATGCTATCCAGAGAGTCCGAGATGCAGCATAAATTTTTTGTTGGTTTTTTAACGGCAATCTTTAAGGGTTTAGGTACCCGTGGATATTCTTGGAACTTGTCGAAGACCCGTTTTGGAAAACGGACAATATGTGAAAGGAGCGTCCTTCGCATGACCGAGATAATAGAAGATGCGGTAATCGTTAGCAAACTTTCCATTTCTCACACGGCGAATTGACGAAAATAGGAATGCCTGAAAACAAAGAATACAAAGTTATCGGGACTCGACCCATCCGGCATGATGGCGTAGAAAAAGTCACCGGTAGGGCACTTTACGGGGCAGATTTTCAGACTGCAGGGCTCCTCCACGGCAAGGTGCTACGGAGTCCGCACGCACACGCGCGAATCATCTCAATTGATACGAGCCGTGCCGAGGCCTATCCCGGTGTGAAAGGTGTTGTCACCGCGCAGGACCTACCTACAGCGGAAGATAAAGTCGCTGACCTGGGTGAAGGTACTGTCAATCTTAAATATCTCTGTGATAACGTGTTAGCCAGCGACAAAGTTCTTTACAAAGGCCATGCTGTCGCCGCTGTCGCCGCTACTAACCCGCACATTGCCGAAGAAGCCTGCAAACTCATTGACATTGAATACGAAGTCCAGCCGCCTGTCTTAGAGGTGCGGCAAGCGATGGCACCCGACGCGCCGCTCTTGCACGAAGATCTGAAAACCTCGTCGATGGGTGAAACTGCCGACAAACCGAGCAACGTTGCGAGCCATCTACAGCACAAAAAGGGCGATCTTGACAGAGGGTTCAATGAAGCCGATGTGATCATTGAGCGCGAGTTTGTAACGGGCACCGTGCACCAAGGTTATATTGAACCGCATAATGCCACCGCTCTCTACAACCCTGATGGCCAGTTAACGGTCTGGTGTAGCACACAAGGGGCGTTTGTGGTTCGGGAACAACTGGCTGAAATTCTCCAACAGCCTGTCTCAAAGATTAAAGTGGTGCCGATGGAAATTGGCGGCGGTTTTGGTGGCAAAATTAGCGTCTACATTAAACCGGTAGCAGCCCTGCTTGCGAAGAAGACAGGCAAACCAGTCAAGGTGCTGATGAGCCGCCCCGATGTATTTGAAGGGACGGGACCGACACCTGCCTCTTACATTCGCGTCAAGATGGGTGCCACCAAAGCGGGGCAGTTGACCGCCGCTGAGGCGTATCTCGCCTTTGAAGCAGGTGCCTATCCGGGCTCGCCTGTCGGCGCGGGGACTATGTGCATCTTCGCACCTTACAACATTGAGAATGTGCTGGTTGATGGCTATGATGTCGTCGTCAACAAGCCAAAAACAGCGGCCTACCGTGCCCCCGGTGCAACGAACGCCGCGTTCGGTTCAGAGACAGCGATTGACGAGCTCGCGCAAGCACTGAACATAGATGCGTTGGCGTTCCGCCTGCTTAACGGTGTGAAAGAAGGCGACCGGCGTGCGGACGGTCCGGTTTATCCACGTATCGGCTTTATTGAAACAGTCGAAGCCGCGAAGGAACATCCGCACTATTCCGCACCGAATGGAAAGAAACACCACGGCCGTGGGGTCGCTGCTGGCTTCTGGTTCAACGTGGGTTTACAATCCAGCGTTACCATAAGTGTTAATTCAGATGGAACCATTAACCTTATTGAAGGTTCAACAGACATTGGTGGCACGCGCACTTCAATCGCTATGCAGGCGGCGGAGGTACTCGGGATCCCCGCTGAATCGGTAAACCCAAGCGTTGCTGATACCAATTCTGTCGGTTACACTGCCGTGACTGGTGGCAGCCGTACCACCTTCGCCACTGGATACGCAGCATACGAAGCAGCACAAGATGTCAAACGGCAGATGATGAAACGCGCCGCGAAAATCTGGGGAATCCATGAAGATAACGTGCGATTTGCTGATGGTGAGTTTTCCAGTGTCAATCGTACCTGGCGTTACGGTAAAGAGCAGAAAATCAGTTTCCGAGATCTCGCCGCCCGCCTCGGTGAAACCGGCGGCACTGTTGTAGGAACAGCTGCAGTCGATCCGGCAGGGGTTGGCTGCACATTTGCTGCCCACATTGTCGATGTCGAAGTAGATGAGGAGACCGGCAAGGTCCAGATCTTGCGCTACACCGCAACGCAGGATGCCGGAAAAGCCATTCATCCGAGTTACGTTGAGGGACAGATCCAAGGTGGTGTCGTCCAAGGTATCGGTTGGGCATTGAATGAGGAGTACATCTATAATGCAGAAGGCGCGATGACCAACGCCAGTTTCCTCGATTACCGAATACCCACCTGCTTGGATCTACCGATGATCGATACAGTTATCGTTGAAGTCCCGAATCCGGGGCATCCGTATGGCGTGCGCGGTGTCGGCGAGGTACCGATTGTGCCACCGCCCGCTGCGATCGCCAACGCGATCTATGATGCTATCGGTGTTCGGATGACAGAACTCCCGATGTCGCCCGACCGGCTCCTGAAAGCGATGGGCAAAATTTAGAATTAAAAATCGAAAGGAGTGCTTCGCAGGCGCGCCTTTTTAGATGCACTTTCTGCAACGGACAAGGTATATCACGACCAAGAGGCAGCTCCTACCAAAAAGGATCGAAAATGCCAATTGTAGCCATCCCATCCCTCCTACGTAACCTAACAAGCGGTGAAGAAAGTATCACTGTTCCGGGTGCCACTATCCGAGAGGTCATTGACAATTTAGAGAGTCGGTACCCGGGTATGAAAGCGCGGCTGTGTGAGGACGATCGCATTAAGCCCGGTATTGCCGTATACGTCAACGGTCTTCTTACACGAGGTAGTATCCGCGAACAAGTTGACGCAGATGCAGAGATTCATTTCCTTCCAGCCATCGGTGGCGGTATGTCAAAACCTCAATAACATTTTTGCAACACTTCCATTATGAAAGTCTGTTCTTTGTTAACGTAACATTTCGCTACGTCCTTTTTTGTTTTTGAATACGCATGTTGAAGATCAATTGTTTTAGAGAGGAAAGACAATGTTAGAAAAAGTTAATATGAGACTGCTTGGAGGTGCGTTCGTAATCGTTGTGCTGCTCTGCGCGGGGATCTATTTTTACGCGGAATGGAGCAACAAACGTTTTGCAGCAGAACTTGGGGAACCGCCGCAAGTCACTACCTCATCCGAACCGGTCTTAAAAACGGAAAGCAGCAAAGTGTCATCTGTTGAACAGACGACACCTGTCAAGCCGCTGGAACTTGTGAACAAAGATGTGAGCAAAGATACTGTAGCGTCCGAATCCGAACCTGGAGACACTTCAGAACTGATAAACGAGGATGTTCCGGTTGAGGAGAAAGGGATAGCGGAATCCGCCGCTGAATTTGACCCGACCCCACTACTCTCAGCGTTCGGATTACCTGAAGAGGTGAGTACACTTCTTGATGAAGGCACCGACGAGGAAGATTTTAAAAAAGCTGAAACGTACCTTATTGGAGAATACGGTCAATCCCCAGAAGTTGCGGCGATACTTGACAGACTCAAACAGATGTCCGGAGGTCCGGTTGAACTCAACGCTTTAACAGGACTCTTTGAGGCATGGATCCAAGTTTTGCCAGAGGAAGACCGAGAGACGCGTCGGCAGTTGATGGGTGCGCTCACGCAACTCTACCAGGCACAGACATCGGGTGGTGGCGGTGAAATCCGTATAGAGGTCCGTGTTAACGAGAATGTTGTAGTCGAATAAATCTGCTATAGTTATGGTTCCGCTTTAGTTTTAGTATCGTTGAAATAGAAGGAAAGAGTGGAAAAACGGATATACTTCCACAGAAACACTATTCCTATGGAATCAGGGGGACGGAAGGGTATACACACCGCGTCGGGCCTTTACAATTTCCCCCGCTTCTACGAGACGCGTGAGCTCATTATTTACCGCTTTTGGATGTCCTTCAATGGCTGCAACGAGTGCAGCTGTCTTTTTCTCACCATCGGAAAGAAGCGAGAGGATCTGCTCTCGGAAGGTCACACGTAGGGGTTTCCCTCCTCTAAGTTTCTTCAATATACGGTTCGCTTGCCTTGAGGAACATCCCAAAACACGTTCCACTTCTTTTCTACTTGAATCGGCATTTAGATTCGCGCGTTCGGCTTCAAACCGCTCGCGTGTGGCGATTACCTCAGGGAGCTTGTCGAGTCCATCAGCAACCTCAAAATCCTCCCAATCAAAAAGGAGTGTTTCGGGTCTGTCGGTAACATCGGGCAGCGGAAAACTCGTAATTAAGACGATTTTCTTGTTAGCAAACTGATGTAACTTCGCATGCCCTACAATTTGTATGAGGAAACTAACGACACTGCCTTCATAAACACTCTGGACGCGTTCATCTTTATAACGGTCAGACTCCGTTTCTTTCTCGTAACAGAGGGGTTCCTCGTCGTTTCCAAACAAAATCTGCGCGCGTCGCCAAATAACGTCTGGTGCCCATCGCGGTGTACCGACTATCCATATAACGTCTGCTTCTTCAGAACCTGTCTCGAATTTTCTTGCGTCTTTCAGATTCGTCACAAAGCAGACGTTTTCTTTTTTGGCAATATGCTTCAACTGTCGGATAACATCTCTATAGGTGATAATCGCATGCTTAACGCTCGGATCCCTCTCAATTTCTGCACAGATACGCGTAAAAAAAGACAATCCCATCTCAGAGAGTCCAATAGCGTCCCAATTGCTGTCGTAGTCTAAAATTGTATCCAGTGGATAGGTGCCTGTGCGAATCTGAAAGACCTGGTTTCCTGCGCCCCACGCCATCGGTGCAGCGTGAATGACGCTAATCTTGTCATTTGGGAATATCTTATGGAGATGTTGCTCAGAGAGGGTCGCCGATATTAAGAGAAGGCGGTTGATACTCGGATGCAGCATCGGTGGTACCCAGAAATGAAGCACTTCGGAATCCCATAGCATGGGTGCATCGGTACCGGATGTGTAGTAGTCAAAGAAGTGATTGAGTTGATGCCAAAAGGTCCAGTTTGGGTCCGGACAGACTGTGGGAAACTCCTGAATGTTATGCACTGTTTCGGGGTCTAATATACCCAACTGAATCGCTTGTGCCATCGGCATAGGGATTTTTATGTCTTCGCCAGGCACAAAGGAGTAGAGTCGAAAAAAAGGCAATCCCATCTCCATGAGTCTATTTTCGGCATTATCGTTCAAAGGAATATAAGCAGCAGCACCCCCCTCAAACTCGATGGTAAAGCGCGCCAATTCCTTTCCAGTTTCCGCGTCAACAGTCCCGCGCGCCACCACCTTACCGGGCACGTTGAGGTGGCACATCTGCCGAATCAGTTCTTTTTCTTGCCATTGAAACGTCGGCATGGTTGCGCGAATCCGTGTGACAACATCGCTGCGGGATTTGTCTTTGATTTCCAAGACATTCAGCAGCGCCTCGGCAAAGTCTCCTAAGACACCGCCTTGCCAGTTGACACGCCACGCCTCTAATGTTTTCCTTGACAACTCACAATAGAGAAATAGTTCATACGCGTGTGTCTCATCAACAATACAGAGTTGTTCTGTTTCATCTGGCTCCCCGAGTATTTGTTCCATGGCTTCCGTGCAGTGAGGACTGAAAAAGAGCTGGTAACCCGTTGATATGTGTGCTTTGGCATGTTGTAAAACAGTGGGTTGCGATAAATAGCCGCGCTGCTGGCACTCCGTGTAGACAGGGCATTGCGGACAGATGCTTTCACGCGCATTCCCGCCTTTTTGCTCAAGTGCGGAACACCGCTCCGCATCTTCACAGACATTTCCGTATTGAAAGGAGTTTCTCATGCGTACGTCAATGGGTATCTCCTTCACCTGATTCCACCGGTGCATCCGAGATTTCCAGAGAGCAACCGATGACACATTTCGCTCTTGAAGGCGTTTTTCTGCTATTCCTGCTATGACGGGCGGCACGTTTAAGCAAATTGTGCCACCATCAAGAACATAGGATTCTACGTCATAGTTTTTTCCCGTGCTTGTCTGGGTAATGAGTCCAAGAACGCGCACGTTTTCATCGAAAATACGCTGTATCTCGGCAGCTTTCCCGTCCGATGTTCCGTAATCCCTTTCCACGTATTCTGACTTCTGCAGCACAGGACGCGAACGTTTTATCGCCAATGGACTCAGTTTCCCTTCCCGGATTGCGAGTGCCTTATCAGAAACAGGTAACCCAGTAGTGGGGATCGGTGGTAAAATACCGGTATCGTCCCAGACATCTGTGATTAATGTTTCATCCATGGGCAGCCCAGCGTTAGGTGTAGATGCGCGGAACCACACGGTATCATCATCTTCCCATAGCAAAATGTGGCAGTCGTCAAAGTCACCATCCGGCGGGATCCAGAGGTGAGAACCGTCCTCTTGTTGAACATAAGAAAAGCCGCGCTTCAAAAACGCCTCTTTTGCGAGATTAAGGTGACGCGAACCGAGAGACAGTGGCACGGTGATAACAGTCTGTTTCAGTTCCTGTTCCCCAAGTGGAGCAGGTTCGTGAAACTCGGATCGGAGTGCCTTAATAGGTGCGAAAAGGATTCCTTTGTGAATGATAGGCGGCTCTAATAGATTTCCGAGCAGGATCTCGTATCGCGCATCCCACGGACTGTAGCCCTCTTCCCCAAGGATTTCGAGATACACATTTCGTTGGTGTGGATTTTCCGTGGTCGGTGTGTGCTTATAGATGTAAAGCCGTTCTTGCTCGGTATTCGGATGCAGGTAATCCGGTACCCTGCACGAGAAACGCAGTCCACCATCCTTTAACAGGGTTAACAATGGATTTGCGACGGCACTAACAAGTGCTTCAACACAGGCAAGAACGGCACCTGGGGCAGCACAGAGTGCCTCATATTTAAAATCAATGTCGTGCCATCGAGCACCATCACATTCGGAAGGAATACCCGTATATACCTGAATTCCCCAGGATGAATGCCATTGTCTCATTTTCCAGTCTTTTATTCCTTGGCGTTTTGAAAACCGCTCGCCGCCAAAATCCGTTGGTCCCCGATCATGTTGAGGCGCACACCCTATCGGCATAAAGGAGATATCTGCCTGCTCTAGATCGGCAAGCAGCACGCTGTGTCTATGCGCGCAATAAATCGAGAATTGATAAGGATAATCCCGATCGTACAGCGTAGGTGTTAAGACTGTCTTCTGCTGACGAAGTGGGTTTTCGTGCCGTTGATGGCAGCGTTGAATAATATCTGTCAAAGGATTCATGGTTTATAAAAAATAAGTACGGAAATTTCAGTTCTGGCAAGTTCAATTTTTCAGATTAATAGAACATAATATGACAAAATCAATGTTAAATATTATCACAAATCCTCTTTTTAATCCAAGTTTTTAAGGCAAAAGAATCCAGTGTTGGTAAGGCATTAGGCGTTAGTTGTATAAAGTCATTTTTTAATAAAATCACATTAAATTTTATTGTCCTAATATTGTTATATTAAGATTGAATTGGCATTTTGTGTTCCCGCTGAAAAGGATATTTTGAATCTGTTCTCCTGCCTTTGTTCTTATTAACGTGAGTGCAGCATGAATACTTGTTAGTCATGTGAATGAAGTACAATCATAAAAACATTTCGTTCCTCGCGTCAATTTCAGAATTAAGCCTCTCGGTTGCAACGTCGTAGAGAGTCTTAAGTCAAACTCACGTTTTATTGAGTGAGCAAGTTTCGTGCTAATGCTCTTGAGAAAGCACATATTTGCATCAAAAATTGCTGAAATTGGAGAGGTATTTTCAGGGCATCCGTCTGAAGTATAGATTCACACAAGGTTTATCAAAAGGCACGGCAGCATTCACATTTTTCTAAAAAACTGTCCGATTGGAGAAAAGGAGTCCATCAGTAGTCCCTCTCACCTGCTCCAGGACGCAAAAATTGTAGGGTATACTGCAAAAATTGGCACTCGGTGGTTTTTCGTAT
>JAKZUG010000489.1:0-9255 GCA_047516705.1 Candidatus Poribacteria bacterium
TATGCCATAGCGTGGCACCTTCATCCATTAAAAATCTTCCTGAGGATCAGAAATGCCCCGCCGACAACAATGATAAACAGCGCGACGGAAAAGACGAAGGCAAAAATTACTTGCAAAATTTGGAAGAGAATCAGGACACATACAATAAAGATGAAGATCCCGAATAAGATGAGTAAAATCTTTCCCATACGTTAATGTTATATGTAGACCCTAATCCACGTGTTGCAGCGTAGGCGCGTTTTATAAATGCGCCTACGCTGTCCTTCATATTAACCCATCACCCTATTAGACGGAGATGAGACGCTTTAATAGCGCGCTTTGAGCGCGCCCCAAACTGTTGGAAGTTTGCCAGCTGCTTGAACGACGAGAATCTCATCTGGTGTGCACTCGCCAGCGGTTTCGCAAATTGCCCAATTGTCAAAGGAGACGATGGTCAGCGCGGGGGCAGCGTCGCTCGAACCGCCGTTAAGTCCGACCTGTCCGCTTTCCGGCCTAACATTTCCGAAATCAAGTTTGCTTTCAAGTAGCCAATCTTTGGGTTCCACTTCGCCATCTTCCCATATCTTACCGGTGAAGCCTTTGTCAGATATCTCAGCCTTCATCCAGTACCAAATCCCGGCTTCTACGATATCAAAGGGTGGCTTGGTATCGTTCTGCTTCCAAGCAAGATGGTCATTGAGGAACTCCATGTTATTCAGAAAATGATGGATAAGGAACGCGTAACCGGATGCATCGCCTGGATCCAGACGAAATCCCAACCCACAACGCGCACGGTCACCGTCTCCCCATTCATCGACACGGATCATCACCAATCCGGTATGCGGTTCTTTAAATTCTCCATCCAAAACAAGATAGGTGTGGTCACCAGGGGTTTCATGGGTTTGGCTGATAACCCCACCCTTTTCTACCCATTTGCCTTCATGGTTTTTGAACTCATAATCCCCATCAATTTTCTCATCATCAAAATCGTCATAGTACAAAACCTTGCCCGAACTATTGGAAGTCCAAGCAAAAATAGCGGCACATACCAGCATGAAGAGGAAATATTTGTGGGTTGATAGACACTTAGAAATATTCATAGAAATAACCTCCTTCAAGGATATTCTTTATCGATTTAACTATAGGACAGAGGGACTGCATCTGTTGGATTCTGTTGTTATTCTTATGGCGTTGCGCGGCGTTTGCCACCATCCATATAAAGTGCAGTCCCAAACATATAGGAACACGTTTCAGAGGCTAAGAATGTTACGACATTCGCCACCTCTTCTGGTTCTGCGATGCGACCCGCGGGAAGTTCTTGTCCGAGTGCCTGCAACAACTCCTCAACATCGCGTCCTTCACGCTCGGCTCTGGCATTTTGTTGCATGCGCGCTCGACCAGTATTCGTCAATCCAGGGCAAATCGTATTAACTAAAATGCCATCAGCGGCGACAGCATCGGAGAGCGCGCGCGTTATATTCAGAATAGTGGCATTCGCAGCCCCAGTGGGTATGTTTCCGCGGGTCGGACTTGTACCAGCTGCGCCTGCGATATTGATAATTCTGCCCCACTGATTTTCCTTCATATACGGAATAACCAATTGGGACATTCGTAGATAACTATAAGTTTTCAATGCGAGGGCATCATCAATCAGTTCCGGCGAAAGTTCGAGAATATCAGTATTCCGAGCAGCACCGACATTGTTGATGAGGATATCAACGCCACCAAAGCGATCGATTGTTTCCTGGACCAATTTTTCACAATTCTCTTGTGTGGTTAGATCTGCGGCAACGGCGTGTCCTTTATACCCAGTCTGATTAATTTCTCTGAGGGCTTGGCTGAGTGTGTCCTGTGTTCGGGCAGCGATACAGACATGAACTCCCTCTCGTGCGAGCGCAAGCGCGCACTGCTTACCGATGCCTCGGCTGCCGCCGGTGACAATTGCGCGTTTTCCGTTGAGTCCTAAATCCATGTATCACCTATCCTTCGCCTTTTGTCAGATCTCTACAAGAGGAGATGTCCACCTAAGTTCAGCGGACATCTCGAACTTTCTGATAGAAATTTTCCAAGCACTGCGTATTCACTATAGCCCGCACGTTTTGGAGCGTAGTGATCAGGGATTGCGTCTATCTATTTTTTCAGACTTCCCCACGTGACAGCCAACTTTCCCTTTGCGTCTACAGCGAGAGCGGTCTCGTAACCGTCATTCATAACGGCTTGGATGTCGTCTTCATCAAGGACAGTGTTGAAAATAATGAACTCGTCTATCATCCCTTCCCACTGTCTGGATTGACCCCAGTCCCCAATTCGAGCAGGATCAAGGACACCCGGATTTCCGCCCCAAGCGTTTTCGATATCAAGTTCGCCGTTAACGTAAAAACGAATCTTCTTTTCGGGTGCACTGTAGGCGGTGGCAATATGCACCCACTTATTCATTTCACCGCCCGCCAACATATAGTTGGCAAACGTATCGTTCCCACCCAGGTTGCCGTTAATAGAGAACTCGACTTTATTATTCGGGTGCATCTGGTAGTGGATGTCGCCTGCTTTCCAACCGTTGTTGTTGAAGAAAACACGCCAACCGGCTTCTCGTCCAGTGGATTTGACCCAATGTGCGAAAGTAATTTCTTCAAATTCGCCGATGCGTTTCGGAATTTCGACCCATTCGGTTGTGCCGTTCAGTTCAACGGCATCACCGATTTGACCCGCGACGAATTTGCCGCCTTTTACTTCGCCATCAAACCCATTTCCAGAAACATCTTCGGCATCGCCATCAAACAACCACGCTGCTGCTATCATATCTTCGGTGATCTCAGCGGAGCCAGTTAGGCTGATACTCAACACGAGCATTACACTCAGAGCAACTACAACAATCTTTGCGTTTAACAAAGTAACCTCCTATGTATTGCCAGAATCGGTAAACGGTATACATTCTACGATTCCGACGCGACACGTTCATATTCTGTATTTAATTGCGAAAATTATAGCAAAAAAAACATGAAAATACAACACTTTTTAGCAAAAAAGCCGTACATACAGGTTAAATAAATCTGCCTTTGTGCGGACTGGCTTCCCATTGGGAACGCCACGCCTCCCAAGATGTTGGACACTGCCGAGTTCCGCTATCACGAGCAGGATATGCGATTGCCTCATGCCAGAGTCCATCCAGCGAGGTGCCGGTCGGGCTGAACCGAAAATCTACCGACCAACGGATGATGTCGCTGTGATTTACCAACGATCGATGGAAGACGAGGTTGTTAAAAACGATCAGATCCCCCTTCTTCATCTCTAAAGTATCAATATCTGTATCAGATGAGGTAGGAGAAAGCACAGGAACGGCAAACGCCTCGTCGGGAACGCGGTGATAAGTCTGTAAACCTGCTTTGTGGCTTCCCGGTAGGAATTGCAAAGCACCGTTCTCTGTTTTAACATCTACTAACGGCAGCCATACCGTGAGGTGCGTATCGTTTTCGGTGTGCGGCATATACGCACTATCTTGATGCCAAGGGAGGGTTGTCAGTTTTTCGTTTGGAAGTTTCGGACGTACCCAAAAGTCGCCGTTGAATTGAATATCGCTACCGATAAGAAGTTCCAACACATCCAGCACCTTCGGATGGGTTATCAGGTCAAAGAGTGCCTCACTAAAGACAAGCGTATGCCAGCCGAAGACCTCATTCTCCCTACCACACGCTTTTAGGATAGCGTGCCAGCGGTGCTCAAAAGACATCTCTTCATAGATGTCAGAGATAACGCCTTCGTTATAGAGTTCAGTGGCACGGTTATCAACGACTTCAGAGACGACAGCGATTAAGGGTGCGAGATCCGCCTCACACAGTGCCGATTTTACGACAAGATAGCCTTGTTTCGCAAATTTATCAGAATTCGTTCCCATCGTTTCTATTGGTCCGCCTTTATCGCTCCCCAAGCAGTTGTCAACTTGTGCTTCGGTTCCACAGGAAGCGGTTCCATTGAATCCTCAACAGAGATGGCTTCGTCCCAGAACGCCACCTCGTCAACAGCACCACCATAATGGTTCTGACCATTGCGACTCCCGATAGTGAAGGGCAGTCCTTCGGTGATGTGAACGGCATTATTACCCGCCATCTCACCTTCGAGTTTTCCGTTAACGTAAGCCTTCACAGACTCGCCGTCGTATGAACCGAAAATGTGGTACCACTCTCCAATTTTAAGCGCAACATCGCCAACACAACAAACGAGATTGTTCGCAGGACCCGTAGAAACCTCAAAGGAAAGTGTCCCGTCAGGCTCAATGAAAAACCCGTAACTCCAGTTAAGGTGAATACCTTTTTCAGCAACCGCAACCCACGCGCCGAGTTTTGTCGGCTTAATCCACGCTGCGATAGACAACGCCTCCAGTTCAGAAAGGGCAGGTGCGTCCGGAATTTCGACGTAGTCAGTGCTGCCGTTGAACTCTAACGCCTCCCCCAATTTTCCATCTATGACCTTCGGATTTCCGTGGATGATACCGTCGTTACCGTTTCCGCTGAGATCATCCGTCCCATCCGCTTTGTCAAATGACCAGTAACCGACCAATTCAGCGTCTGCTGTGAGAGCGATTACACCTAACAACAGAAAGATTAGACATGTAATTTTTGAAAGTGACACAAGTATATCTCCATTTATACGCGTGTATAGGGAGGCATCAACACCTCACCATATAGTGAACGGAAAACAGAATGCCAAGAACGGACAAGAATCTATATGCTACAGTTTGGCTCTCAGTTGATCCATCAAGCCATCTGGCGGATCAAAGGGGAGGTCAATCACTTCATTAGTAATGCCGCTATAGTAAATTCCCAAAAGCAGGTTGAACTCAGCGAGCGACTGCTTGAGATGCGTCGGATGAACTTTACTCTCGTCGTCAAGCCAATCAAAGACGGCTTCGGTGAGGTTGCCTTGTGCGATGACATCTTGCTCACCATAGCTGAGCGGACCACCTTCATAACCGCCCTCATGGGTTGAACGTTCCCAACTGCTGAATCGCCAATGCACAAAACCTTTCGTTCCTACGACAAAAACGCGTTTATGGAAAAAGACGACCGGGTCATCGGACGCAGTCGGTGCGATGGCTGTACCGAATGCGACAGAGACGTGGAGTCCATTTTCGTACTGGACGCGCGCGCTCGCATACTGTGGAGAGGGTTGTGCTGAATCCAGATGTTCGCCGCCAGAAATCTGCCCAAGTACACGCACTGGACGCGAATTGTCTATATAAGAGGATACCAACTGTAAGACGTGCGGACCTTGGTCAACTGGCGTGCTGCGCGCACTGGCATCAATGAACTTAAGCTCGCCGATACGTCCTTCCGACACATCCTGCTTTAATTCCAAATTTTGCGGGTGGAAGTTGAGTTGTGTATTGACGACGAACTTCGTTTTCGTCTCTTCTGCCAACCCTGCGATCTGTTTCCAATCCTCACTTTCAACGGCAATCGGTTTTTCGACAATCGCTGCTGGCACTCCGGCATCCGAGGCTTGTTTCATCAGCGGGTAACGGATCCGTTCGTTGCTACCGCGCAGCACGGGTGCGGTGACAATATGTAGGACATCGGGTTTCTCTTTTTCAAGCATCTCGTCCAAATCGGTGTATCGTGATGAGATGCCGAAGTCGTCCCCGAATTTGTTAAGCAGTTCTTCGTTCATATCGCAGACTGCAGCGAGTTTACCACCTTTGACGAAGCGGTAGGCATCTGCGTGTGCACGGGCGCGACCCCCACACCCTAACATTGCGGTTTTATACACAGAAATGTCTCCTTTAATCCTCTAATGTAAAGTCAAGATAATGAATTTCAATAGTAAAAATAAATAACTTGCGGAGCACTGACGGGCAGTTCATTTGCCGTTTTCGTTCAAGGCTTGTGTGAAATCTTCAGGGGTTTCTACTTGCATCGCGGCATCAAACAGCTGCTCAAGGCGTTGTAGATCATCAATCGCATCCAGCGTTGATTTGAAGGTCTGCGCTGCGTCAAACTGGAATCGACGTGTCAGAACTCCAAGGATGTGCTTGCGAGTAGTCTCTTGAGCACCTTGTTGGATTCCTTGTTCGTGTGCTTCTGGTGCTAAGTATTCAGCGATAGAAGATTGTTGCATGGTTTCCTCCGAAATGATCTCTAAAATCGTTTGCGCATCATAAACTAAATTCCCTAAGACAGCGAGACTTCCAAGATATTCCGGCTTGTTCGGAACATCAATGCCATCCGCAGTTTGGACACAACGACGAAGCCACTGCTCTTCATTCATATCCGCTGGACGTTTCCTGAGCGGGGTGAACGGTATCAGTCCCACAGGTTTCAAATCAAGAATTTCTTGACCATTCATCTCAATTAGACGGAAAACTTGGTACTCAACCGAAATATTATGCCGTTCCAGATTTTGCGCAAATTTCCCCGGGTCGTTATTACCGGCATCAGGACGCAGGTAGATGACATTGGAATACACAGGCAGCCGATAGATTTCAATCGCCCTAATAATATAACCTGCCATTCGGAGCGGCATCTCAGGATCGTAACTATCGGTGGTTTGAAACTCGAAATGCACGAGCACCTCTTGATTGTCGCGCAGTGCTTTAATGAGGATATCTGCTTGGTGCATCTCAACGGTAGGTTGCTCAGGTGTAACAACCTCTAATACGGTGATATTTGTTCCGCCGAATTTGAAGCAGAGGTTTACGAAATCTTGAGGGTTTGTTTCGACCTGTTTCTTAGAGGCAGTATCAAAACTTGCCATCTCATTCCTTTCGCGATTTTAGGGCATCTCTTTTTGCAAATTATAGCATAGATGTCGGAGGTCCGCCAATTTTTTGGAATAGTCTGCGGCAGGTTGAAGTCTCGCCTGCCGCTATGCCTATCGATTTAGAGTTTTTCTCGGAGTGAGTCCATCAAGCCATCGGGCGGTTCAAACGGGAGGTCAATAATTTGGTTCGTTATCCCGCTGTAGTAAATGCCGAGGAGCAGGTTGAACTCTGCAAGCGACTGTTTGAGATGCGTCGGATGCACCTTGCTCTCATCGTCGAGCCAGTCAAAGACTGCCTCGGTGAGGTTGCCTTGTGCAGCGATATCTTGTTCACCATAGCTCAGCGGACCGCCCTCGTAACCACCGTCTGGTGTCGCACGCTCCCAACTGCTGAAACGCCAGTGAACGAAACCTTTCGTGCCTACGACAAATACACGTTTATGTGCGACAGTGCTCTCACTGTCTGATGCCAACGTTCCCATACCAGTACCAAACGCGACAGAGACGTGGAGACCATTCTCATATATAACTTGTCCAGCGGCATGCATCGGAGACGGCTGCGCAGAATCCAACTGCTCTTTCCCCGCGATCTGACCCAGTACTCGCACCGGACGGGAATTGTCAATATAGGAGGACACTAACTGCAGCACATGCGGTGCTTGGTCAACCGGTGTGCTACGCGCGCTCGCATCAATGAACTTAAGCTCACCGATACGTCCTTCTGACACATCCCGTTTTAATTCCAAGTTTTGGGGGTGGAAATTAAGTTGCGTATTGACGACAAATTTCGTTTGCGTCTCTTCCGCTAACCCGGCAATCTGTTTCCAATCCTCGCTTTCAACGGCAATAGGTTTTTCTACAATCGCAGCAGGAACACCGTGGTCAGATGCTTGCTTCATCAACGAATAACGGATACGTTGGTTGGTACCCCGTAGCACGGGTGCGGTAACGATGTGGAGGACATCCGGTTTCTCTTTCTCAAGCATCTCGTCCAAATCGGAGTATCGCGACGAGATGTCGAAGTCGTCTCCAAATTTGTTGAGTAGTTCTTCGTTCATATCGCAGACTGCGGCGAGTTTGCCGCCTTTGACAAAACGGTAGGCACTTGCATGGGCACGGGCGCGACCTCCGCACCCCAACATCGCTGTTTTATACATGAGACTGTCTCCTCTAATATTGACAATAGCACACCAGCGGCGCACTCGAACACAAAGCAGGACGAAGGCCCGGGGACCTCATCCCACACAATACAAATTTATTTCAAATTACAAATTCTCTCTGAGTAAGTCAATTAACCCATCGGGCGGTTCAAACGGGAGGTCAATGATTTGGTTCGTTACCCCGCTGTAGTAAATGCCGAGGAGAAGATTGAACTCCGCAAGCGACTGCTTGAGATGTGTCGGATGCACCTTGCTCTCATCATCAAGCCAATCGAAAACGGCTTCGGTGAGGTTACCCTGTGCGATGACATCCTGCTCTCCATAGTCAAGCGGGCCGCTTTCGTAACCACCATCTGGCGTTGCCCGTTCCCAACTGCTAAACCGCCAGTGCACAAACCCTTTCGTGCCTACGACAAAGACGCGTTTGTGGGTGTGATTACCCATATCCGGATCTTTAGGCACTCGCTGCCCTATACTTGCCCCGAATGCAAGAGAGACGTGAAGACCGTTTTCATATAGAGCCTGAGCGGCAGCATGCATAGGGGAGGGCTGAGTGGAGTCCAAATCTTGAGCCCCAGAAACCTGTCCGAGCACCCGCGCTGGACGGGAGTTGTCGATGTAGGAAGAAACGAGTTGCAACACGTGCGGACCTTGGTCAACTGGCGTGCTGCGCGCACTGGCATCAATAAACTTGATTTCACCAATTCTGCCTTCTGAGACATCTCGCTTCAATTCTAAGTTTTTCGGGTGGAAATTGAGTTGTGTATTAACAACAAACTTGGTTTGCGTCTCCTCTGCTAAGCCTGCAAGCTGCTTCCAGTCCTCGCTTTCAACGGCAATCGGTTTTTCCACAATCGCCGCAGGAACACCCGCATCGGATGCCTGTTTCATCAGCGAGTAACGGATACGTTCATTAGTGCCGCGTAACACCGGTGCAGTGACAATATGAAGAACATCCGGTTTCTCTTTTTCAAGCATCTCATCGAGATCGGTGTATCGTGATGAAATCCCAAAGTCGTCTCCGAAACTGGTGAGCAATTCCTCATTCATATCACAGATCGCAGCGAGTTTACCGCCTTTCACAAAGCGATAGGCATCTGCGTGCGCACGGGCGCGACCCCCACACCCTAACATCGCAGTTTTATACATGGAAATATCTCCTCTAATATTAACAATAGTGCCCCAACAGCACACCAGAACATAAAGCAGGCAAGGCACAGTGACCTCGCCACACAATAAAATTACAACTTCTCCCGAAGTGAATCCATTAAGCCATCGGGCGGTTCAAATGGGAGGTCAATAATCTCGTTTGTTATACCGCTGTAGTACAGCCCTAAAATGAGGTTAAACTCTGCGAGCGACT
>JAKZUG010000490.1:0-2888 GCA_047516705.1 Candidatus Poribacteria bacterium
ATAGTATGGTGTCGTCTCCACTGCCCGCTGCAATCGTGTTTCCATCAGGAGAATAAGTAACCGACCTAATCGAGTATTGATCAACTGTGAGTGTATTTTTACATTCCCCTGTACCCACATCCCACAAATGTACCATGCCATCAGGACTTCCGCTCGCGACTGTTTCACCATCAGGAGAGTAGGCGACACCCCTAACCGCGTCTGTATGTCCTGTGAGTGTTGCCGTCGGAGACCCACTGACGGCATCCCATAAAATTACCGTGTTATCAATACTTCCACTTGCGATCGCACTGCTATCAGGTGAAAAGGCGACACACCTGACGTATTCGCTGTGCTCTACAAGTAGGTTGAGTCCTGTCGCACTCTCTACATCGTAGACCCAAACTCCAATGTCACAAGCGACTGCGAGTTGTGTACCATCTGGTGAGAAGGCTATATCTCCGGTTAGATTTCCTTGATCAAGTCGTGCTTTGACTCCTTCAGGTAGATTCAATTGTATTTCTTCTCCAACTTTCAGATTTTCCAATGAAAGATATTTTTTTTGGCATAACTTGTAAGCCAAAACTTGCTGTTGCTAATGGTTCATAAGTTCATGTACGTGTGACGTGCAGATGCCTTGCGGTACGTGGGAATGTGACGTAATTTCGGAATTTTTATCAAAAGTGTAGCATTTTAGGTTCGCGAGAGAACATCCTATGCTACTTCTGATTCTTCAAGTGTCCCCACACTATCGGTAACTTACCCCCTGGAGAAACATCTGTGAATTCGGATTCACTCGCTAACCAGTTGATAACGTTTTCTGTAAGTTTCTCTATTTGATCAATACTGTCGTTGTTCTTATGGAAATTCGGGATCCGCCAGTTCATGTTGAAGATTTTACCGTCCCCAGCTTCCCAATAACCGAAGGCTGCAATCCTATCCGTGTAGTTGGTACCGCCCTCCCAAGCATGCGCAAGCGTCGTAAAATTCTCCCAAATCGTGTCGAAATAGTCGCCACTTACGGGATACCCAGTTGAATTGACCCGAATCCAATCATCGACTTGCGGTGTTTTCCCATCAACATTCTCGAGTCCGTCTACCAACCCGAGTGCCAGCGTCTCTTTGAGGACGATAATACCGACATTGCTTCCATCGTCTTCAACGGGCCCAAATGCCCGTGGTTGCGCGTCTTCTAATCCCAACGGCGTAGCATACCGGATAGCCGCGCCTGTCAAGAGCACTGCGCCGCCGCTTTCAGCGTAGTCTAAGAACGCATCAATTTCCGCGTTGGACAATCCGCCCGGATCGGCATCGCCATCATGCCACCAGATAACAGCGAACTGCTTGAATGTGTCACTCTTCAAGTCAGCCTTTGAGAGTTGTTCTGTTTTGAACGTCTTTTCAGCAAACGCCAATGCGGGTGCCGTAAAATCACCGTTATCACCGAGGTAGATAAACCCGACTTCCACCGCGGTATCACCCATACTTATACCAAAACAGACAAGAAATGTCAAACAAAATACGATTTGGCGAAACTTGTTAGCCAAATCTTGCCATTTAAAAGACCGTTCCATGTCGGCTCCTTATGTGTTTACGTGTGTTTACGCAAAGGAAAGTGTCCGTTTGCGTACTGATAATAGCACATCTCAAAAATAGGATCGATGAACAATTAGACTTCTCTTTCATGTATCTGTCTATAGATAATATCATGCAATAATGTTTTTGTCAAAGTATTCTGAATTGTGGATTACACAGATTACGCGGATTTTAAGGAAACCAACTGTCAAATCAACGCTGAATATATCTCGGCATTCGAGATAAATCGGGCTTACAAGGTTTCCCTCCCACAAGAACGCAGCACATTCGAGATAATCGGGCTTACAAAGTTTCCCTCCCACAAGCGGAGACAACACACTCGGCATAAAATTCGCGTGCATTCGTCTATAAATGCAAGTCCGAGTTATATTAGCACTCTTGGAGCCGTTGATTTCCCATTTTCACGAAACTCGGTTCAATTTCAAACCCGATGAAATCTCGTTGATGCCGCTGACATATCACTGGACAGGTCCCTACGCCAGCAAAGGGATCGAGAACCAGATCCCCCGGTAATGAACTCGCTAATACAATCCGCTCGATTAACCTCTCGGGTTTCTGGATCGTATTGAGTGCCTTCCTACTCACTAACTCCTTCGACTTATAGGTTAGCTGTTTTATATCACCCCAGACATCGCCGGGATTTTTCCCTTTCGGGTTGTATTTCGTTTTTCCAAACTTTCCATTTGTTACGGATGGCACATTTTCACACCGACTCCGATGCTCTAACTCAACAAGTTGCGAAACTCTGATAGCATCCAAGTTATAACACTGTGGCTTTCTGCCCTTGATAAAATAGCAGATAATATCGTAGTTATTAGTGTAATTGATTCGTCCTTGCGCCAGCCGAGCCGGTTGATACCATACAATCTTTGAACGGAGGTTCAAGAACTTCCGATAGTCTATAAAGTCGATACAATCGGGTTTACCGAACAGATAGAGTGCGCCCCCGTCTTTCAACTTCGGTGCGAATTTTTCGATGAGTGCGAGATTAAACTCCTGAATTGAGGAGATCTCATCCCACGAATTTTCTGTTACACCATACGGTCCATCACATACAATCAGATCTACCGAGGTATCTTCTACATCTTTCAGTAGCGTAAACGTGTCGCCACAATGAATGGTGTTGCGTTCAAGCATAATTCCATTTTACCACAGCTGCATCTGCGAATTTAACTTTTGTTGGCATGGTGTATCGCTTTTCCAGCGACTATTCCGAGCCCGCCCAACGAGAAACACTACAAGCGCAGAAATTGGAACCCATTCCATTACAATTCCTCCAAATTATGAAGGTTTTACATCGGTCCCACCCGTCT
>JAKZUG010000491.1:0-4377 GCA_047516705.1 Candidatus Poribacteria bacterium
GGTTGCGTTGGTTGTCACAGATACGGCAATGTACCTCATCCTCAAAACAGAGGTCTTTCGTTTTCGTTCTGAGGATGCCGGTAAGCCGTGGGAGCCTATAGGGCAGACTTTGCCAACTGATTACGTACCGGAAGCAGATAATCCCAATTTCCGCCCCAGTCTCGGTGCTTGGGACGCATTCGCCATTGACGGCATCGTTTTCCGTATTTGGGACGCGCTCGCCATTGACAACACCTTGTTTATTGGAACAAGTCAAGGGTTTTTCCGATTTACCGATGCCTGGGAAAAATTGCCGGTGCCGACATCACACGGTATCAAATCGTTGGCAGCCGCCGAAGATAGGCTCTATGTTGGAACGATCATCGGGCCGAGACATCATAGGGAGAATAAGGAGAAAGGAATCCCTCACGCAGCAGTTTTCTCTTCGACCGACCTCGGCGATTCCTGGACCGATATTACGCCAATTACCCACAGCCGTTCAATGTCAGCTGAGGTCGTTACAGTCGGAGACACACTGATATTGGCTGGTTACGGTTTACGCTCTCAAGACGGTGGCGAAACATGGATGGCTCCTGGAGGGGACCAAAGTACCTATAGCGTATTTCCTACTATCGCGTTAGACGAAAACAATTTTTACGGCACCGGTGGCATCGGAATAAGACGCTCCACGGATGGCGGTGTCACGTGGCATCCCTTTATGACCGGAATAGTGAATTCCCATATTCCAAATCTGATTACGGTCAAAAACGTTCTCTACGCGCTAACACCTATAGAAATGCTCAAATCCGTAGATGGTGGGGAGTCGTGGGGATCCGTCGGCTTAATAAGTGCTAACGACATAGTTTATCTTAAAGGAATGCAAACGAAAGTTGCGACAGCCAATGGTGTTCTTTATGCAAGCAATAGTGAACGTGATGGTGTTACGCTCTCTCGCCTCTCTGATGACGGTAATGTCTTCCTACCCGTTGAAGGTGTACCGGATTTTGAAATAGATACCTTACACACGGAATGGGAGAAAAAGCGTATGGAGGCGAGAAAGAACAATGCCGATATTGGCAAAGTGATGGAGCAATGGAATGCCGCACAAAACCGGATCGCTGAAGAACGGAGAACGAATGGAAGGTTTACGGTCGCTGACGATACCGTCTTCATGGAATACAGGCATAAACTGTTCAGATGGCGACGCGGCGAAACGGCGTGGCACGACACAGGTTTGGAAGATCACGAAGGCATCTCACCCATCGGCGGAAAAGGTTTCACCCTCGCTGTTTCGGAGAATACAGTCTATGCCGGTAAACGGGAAGGAGATCTTTTCCTGTCCCAAGACGGCGGAGACACTTGGAGTGATGTCACCGCAAACCTTGCATTTCCGTTTGGATATTTCAAGGAGATACTGTTCGCAGGTTCAACAGTTTACGTCTTGACGCACATCGGGGTTATGAATTCACGCGATGGTGAGACATGGGACGCACTCACCGATATTGACGGGAACAGACTTATCATAGACCGGATTGCAGTCGATGGTGCGTTGGCTTACGGCGTGTGCGATGGTGGTGTCTATCAAGTAGATAACCAGACAAACGCATGGAAACAGATTGCATCAGAACTACCACATACCGCAACCTCCTTTGCCGTTGATGGCAATACGTTTTACATCGGTACAAAGCAAAACGGTGTGCTCCGTTTTCAGCGTGACGATCGGTAAGTACCTCCACTCTTCCATTCACACCGCTTGATTTCATTTTGCTGGCGGCGTACAGCTTGTATTTCGCCTCCTTCGCTGGCGAGGTTTGCAACCTCACTATTCCCCACCAAGAGAGGCGCGGTTTGTAACCGTGCCTCTTTCATAATCTGGCGAATCTCAATTCAACCGCTAATCCTACCAATCCTCCAATCCTGATTCAGACAAGGCACACTACACATCACCCAACTTATTTTTTACAGGATTATGAAACTTTTTATTGCTAATAGCGTCACTAAATGTTAATCTTAATAGTGACAGAACTCTCCGTTTTGAAATCCCTGACGAAAATGATACTGTTGAAGGAGCAATTTATGAAATTCAGACTTTTCACGCCGTTACTACTCTCAATGTTGTTCCTGTCGAACGGATATGCCCAAGACTACAGAACATGGAACCTGCCTGACGGTGCGACAATGCGCATCGGTAAGGGTAAAATAGATACCCTAAAGTTTTCACCCGATGGCAGCGAACTCGCTGTGGCAACTGGAGTAGGAATTTGGATGTATAGTGTGGCAACTGGAGACGAACTCGCACTGTTTACCGGACATACAGCACAGATTCATGGATTAGTATTTTCACCGGATGGCAAAATTCTTGCCAGCATGGGTAACGATAGAACAACTCGATTGTGGGATACCGAATCTGGTCAACAGTTAGCATTGGTATTTTCAGCAGAACAATTTTCACACTCGTCAATTGCCTTTTCGCCTGACAGCACCATAATTGTCACTGGTAATTGGGACGGTGCATTCCATACAATCCAGGCGTGGGATGTCCCTACCGGTGACCATCTCATCACCATCAGAGGAGATAAAGACTATGTTAGAAGAAGGTTGGTGTTTTCACCGGATGGCAAAATACTTGCAGGCAGCGGGGAGGATTCGTCAAGTCAATTATGGGACATCACTACAGGAAAACAACTGTCAACACTCACCGGACAGACATTAGTATTTTCACCCGATGGAAAAATCCTCGCAAGTATAAGCGATAACCCATCAACCCCATTGCCAGCCATAGCGAATGACACACCTCAAGAATCATATCGCCAAAGTAAATCAATTCACTTATTGAACCTCGCTACAGGAAAACACTTACCAACACTCAGAGGAGAGGCGTTGGCGTTTTCCCCTGATGGAAAAATCCTCGCAACTGCAGACATAGACCATACGCTTCAATTGTGGAACCCAGGTACGGGAGAACAGTTCCGTACACTCGCTCAACCCGGACGTTTAGATGCCAATCAAGCACCAGGGCGGATTAACAGGTTGATGTTTTCACCAGATGGGTCCACTTTGGTAAGTCGCGATTCTCAGGGCAGAGTTGAGTTGTGGAATGTTGGTGACGGTAGACTCCTCTCCACAACAAAAGCGCATGCAGGCCCGACCGCTGGATTTACATTGGCGTTCTCGCGGGATGAGCCGATCCTCATAAGTGATGGTAAGGGCGGGACGATTCACACGTGGCATGCAACCACTGGCGTTCATCTTTCTACGGTTACCCTTGAAGGACACGACTGGGTCTGGAACCGCACGTTAGGCTTCTCTGCCGATGGGACAACCCTTATGAGTGTTGGTCGGTCACGACGAGACAGCACCGTTCGCTTTTGGGACATCAACGGCATTAAGGAATTCACGCCGATCGTGTTGCCGCAGTCAAACGTGGTAAATCCGTACGCGTTTTCACCCGATGGTAAAATCCTTGCCGGTGCGACGGATGATATGAATACTATAAAGTTGTGGGATCTTCAAACCAGCAGCCAGTTGGCAACCCTTGCAGGGCATACTTGGTTTGTTGAAACCCTCGTTTTCTCTTCAGATAGCAGCTTACTGGCGAGTGGGGACCGGGAAGGCGCGATTTACGTGTGGGATACGGAGACGGGACATCGCAAGAAAACACTCAAAGGACACCCGATATCGGTTAAATCACTGACGTTCTCGCTAGATAGCAGCGTGCTCGCAAGCGCAAGTCACGAGAGTGTTCGTTTGTGGGACACTGGGACCAGCACGCTTCGCACCACCCTTATAGAGCAAGACGACTCAGGGCAACCCGAAACAATAGCGTTGGTGTTCTCGCCAGATGGTCGAACGCTTGCCAGTACCGGACGTGGTAAGATTCTCTTATGGGATGTTGTCACGCACCGCTTGCTATCGGAACTCGCGAGACGTGGTGCGCGAGTTGAAGTGTTGGCATTCTCTCCGGATGGTGCAGTTCTGCTCACTGGATGTGGTGATGGCACAATAGAGATGTGGGATACGGACACCTACACACTCAAGTCCACTATCAAACCGCATACGGGAAGGATTAAGGTCTTGAAATTCTCACTGGATGGCAGAACACTCGCCAGTGGGAGTATGGATGGCACAATTCTTCTATGGCACTGGGCAAGTCTTGATCCATAGGCATCAATTTTAAGGTGTCGTTGCCACCCCGGCTCAGTAGGAGCCTTCCCTTAACGAGTGGGCCCCAGTAACAGGTTAGCAGGATTGACGAGCGACGCAGGGCGAGGAATGTAATGTTAAGACAAATTGTGCTTTAATAGCACAATTTCAAACCTCACCAGCAAAGCCGCGAAAAGGCAATGCACCCGCTAGACGACCCAGCGCGGTTGGATGAAGTTTAAGTATTTAATTCGG
>JAKZUG010000492.1:0-5317 GCA_047516705.1 Candidatus Poribacteria bacterium
CCACCGAACCCTTCAGGGTTATACTTCAAGCAGTAGAGGTGATAACCGTGCTTTGTGACCCACGGCGCAAGTTGTGGTGGCGTGATGCCATCAATTGCCTCTAATGCGTCCGAGAGATAGGCAGCGTTCCGATTACGGCAGTCGGTTTGCGCCGCTAAGAGTTCCAGTCGCACCAGTAGGATCGCAGCGAGGTATTCTGACGGACGGTAGTTCCAACCGAGTCTCGGATATTCCCATCTCGCACCACCGGGGGCACGTCCTACATTCATAAAAGCACAGACCCGGTCGTGAACGTCTTTGTCATTTGTTGTGACCATGCCGCCTTCACCGGAAGTCAGGTTTTTGGAGGCTTGGAAGCTAAACGCGCCGACGTTGCTGAGGGAACCGACCTTTTTCGTCTGGTATTCTGCACCGTGTGCCTGTGCGCAATCTTCGATAATCGCAAGTTGGTGGCGTTGGGCGATCTCTTGTAAGGCACCCATATCTGCCGGATGACCACCGAGATGAACGGGCAGGATCGCACGTGTTTCGGGACGAATTGCCGCTTCAACTGCCTCCGGGTCAATCGTAAACGTCTCTGGTGAAATGTCTACGAAAACCACGGTGCATCGGCGTTCCAATACTGCGCTTGCCGTTGCTACGAACGTATAGTTTGGGACGATAACCTCTCCGCCATCGCTAAATCCGTCAAGATCCAGCGCACCCGCTAAGGCGGCACTAATTGAATCGGTGCCGTGCGGCATGAAGAGCGCATAGTTTGTCCCAGTATACTGCGCGTACGCCGCTCCGAAACGCTCAATCATCGTTCCACCGGAGCCTTCGTTCCCACTCAAGTATACTTCCTTGAGCAGAGGCTCAATCTTGGATTCCCACGCATCGGATGTATTGAGTGGCCATGAAGACCACGGATCGCTTTCTATGTTTCGGACAGGCGTGCCACCTGAAATCGCCAGTTGGTTGGACATACGAATCTCCGATCTTCTTTATTAATAGGACTTACGCAGCAAGCATCTGTTCGCCGAGGTCCCCGTGCCTCGGCGACCTCTCTTTTCACGGTTTCGCTTGCAGCATCCGAAGCGTCCGCTTTCCTCCTAAATGGCGTTTGCGTGAGTCCTATTAGGATTACCAGAATTGCTTTTAAAACGCTTTGGTATGATTCTATCTTCAATGACACACCGCTGATGCTGAAAGGTTTCGCAAGGGGACACAGCGAGTATCCATCCTATTCAATGAATGACACCGGTTTTGTCTATGATGATAACGTTGTCACCGAAATCTTCAAGGAGATCTTCAAGATTGATTATGTGGCCTGGGCGAAGGTCTCCTAACTCTATCCACTCGGATGTCTGAGTAGCATCCAACGACTCAATCACTATAAGACTTGAATCCTTTTCCGCAGAATTATAGGACAGCTCCTGCAGAAAACCCGCAAATGCCTCACCTTCAGTATCTGTTATATCACGGTTCGCAAGGAGTGCAGCGAATTCCTCGTCTCCAAGTTCGTCAAGAAAATCCAAGAACTCATCAAACGATGCTTCTTCTGTCTTCTCGTCAGTTATCTGCGGTTCAGCTTCTTGTTGCTTCACAAACTCAGGCCCCTCTCCCGTTTCGGGTATCACTGTTGTTCCGGAGGGTGCCTGTTTGGCAAAGTTTTCTTGTGAAGCAGATATAGGTGGCGTGCCAAGGGATTCCGCGAAACGTTGGACATCCCACCTTGCATAGAGAAAAATTCCGACACAAAACGCAGTCATCAAAATGGCTGTGGTACCAAGGAGTTTCCAGTAATTCGTATGGTTCATAGTTTTCTCTCTTTTGGTCAATAGTTATGGTGATTGCCTTCAGATATCAAATAGGACTTACGCAATATTGATAGAAATAGAAGGTTTTTGGAGTTGTTGTCGCATGTAATCATCAAGTAAACTTTCTTTGATTTTGTAAATGGTTTGACCGGCTGTGCGCGCCGCACGCGTCAGACATACCCATACCCACAAACAACAAGCAATATGATTGCGTTGCACACGATGTTTACGACTCTGGCATTTACCGATACCTGTAACCTGTTTCAGCTCACGATGAAGTTGTTCAATCTTCCACCGCACGCGACACTCTTGTTTCGTCGCATCCGCATCAGATTGAGATAAGTCGTTGGTCGCAATATATTCCGTGCGTCCGGAGTCGGACACTAACCGAAACAACTTCACCTCATGGCCTTTGGGAAACTTTTTGATGTGCACAAGTTTGCCTTCTCGCATTTCTGACTGCCTCCATTCTAAGGTGTCAACGCGTTTGTAAGGATCAACCCCCTGAGTATCGTTGACGAGACGATTGCATTTCAGGGGCGCATAGTAGACCTTAGAAAGTGCTTCAATCGCCTTCATCACTCGCATTGAAGCATACCACGCGTCTACAAGAACGCACCGAAATGCCAGACGTTTGACGAAGTAAGCATTGCCTAACATATCAAGCAGGTGCTGAAGTTTGGTTTTACAATCGCGGTCAATGTCATAAATACGGTAATCAAGGATCCAATACTGCTGCGTCTTGGGGTTGACATAGACGCACGTGACAAGACCGATGCCTTGAATGACGCGCTTTTCGGAACCACTCCACTGACGGCGAACCGTTTCAATCGCTTTCGCATACGGCTTTGGCAGCACCGTATCGTCAAAAAGCAGGTATCCGTCTTCATCAAACTCAATTGCCTCGCAGTGAGAGGTTTCACCGATTCCCAGAGTTTACGGGCGGGGATGCGTTGATGGCTCAGCAGACGATTGAGTTGATCATGACTCCATTTCTCGCTATGATCGGCAAAGTACGTCTGCGTGAAGTTCGCAAAACTTGCTGACAGAAAATGGCAGTAATCCGAAAATGACGGTTGCTTCTTTTTAGTGAGTGTTAAAGTCTTCATAATCTGAGAGTATAACACATTTTTTAATTATTGCGTAAGTCCTAATTAATTTGCATTCTGCGAACGTTTAGAATCAAGCTGTTACGCGAAATCAAACCACTTACGGCTTCAACTTCAACACTTTCATGAGTTATCTGTCAATAGGGATAGGATTCCCTTTTTCGTCCAGATAGACGACTTCCCATCCTTCTGGTTCCACCCCATTATTCAAGAGGTCAGACATCTGTTCTTCAAAGATCTCCGGGCTCTTGACCGAGATTACCTCTCCATTTTCCGATGTCGTCGTTGTGGAGTTTTTCGTATACAGAGTCTGATGTCCTGATTCGGTTTTTTGTAAGTAGATTCTCCCGGGAATCTTGGGTAATATGTTTTCACCTATCACGAACCAGTCTTTCATCTCTGGGTT
This sequence comes from Candidatus Poribacteria bacterium, assembly GCA_047516705.1. Classification (GTDB taxonomy): domain Bacteria; phylum Poribacteria; class WGA-4E; order WGA-4E; family WGA-3G; genus WGA-3G. The sequence goes on from JAKZUG010000492.1 coordinate 3,315, forward strand.
GACTTGTTTTGCTTCACCGACAAGTGTTTGCTTACGTTGCTGCTTGGCAATCTCGGTATCAATATGCGTTTTACTGACGGTTTCCCAATCATCTTCGGTGTAAAATTCTTTCAAGATTAAATCTGAGCGTATATTGAAGTATCCATCATAATCCTTGAAATTCTCTATCGTAACTCCTTTATTAAGGAGCATCTTAAGCCACTTGTCACGCGGATATTTGGCATTCATATCTACCAAGGTAAACTCAATCTTGCGTTTTTCGCCATAGGATGTTTCTATAGCACCAGACCATTTTGCATTTGATGCTCGAGAGCTGTACCTCGCATCAAACGCTTCCATGAGGGCTTCAACAGTTTGAGGTCCCGTATACGGCTCTGTTGGTGCCTCGGAATCCAACCCTCTTCTCATCTCGGTATCCAATATCGCGCGACATCCAAAAAAAGCAACTCCTAAAATGAGCAAGAGTAGCGTCGTTAGTGCAATGTGTTTCATGAATTTTCTCCTGTTTCTTGATCAGGGTATCAAAACGAGGTTTATTTCCTATATTTGGGGGAATCTTCGTGAAGCGTGCGTGCATTCGACTACCTTGTTTTAAGTGTACTATGTTATCCAGAAAACTGTCAAGGAAAAAGCAGTACGCAAACAGCACCATTCAGTTCTCCGTAATTTTGATTTTTCGTTCAACAACTCGCTTTTGCTGTAGGAGCGACCTCTGGTCGCGACTCTGGGAAACCTCGCCTACTGACAACTGATAGCTGATGAAAACTGACTGCTGACAACTGAATCCCTCTGATCACAAGTTTCCTTATGTTGATCTTGCTGATGCAGGACTTTGCACAAGGATTGATTCGGAGACTGGGACCGATTGAGAACTAAAGGAGTATGGTTGTGATACCGAAGACGATGCCAGCCAAAACCGCACCTGCGAGCGCATCAATCGCATAGTGAAATCTACCGTGAACCGTGCCAAGTGTCAGTCCCACACACATCGGCAGTAGTATCAGAAACGCTGTGGTGTCATAACGGAATGCACAGAGCAGCACAATTACTGATAACGAAACGTGAGAACTCGGAAACGCCGTGCCTTTCGACGAACACCGTGAGACAATTGAGTGTGTCAGCTTAAAGAAAAAGCCTTTGGACAATTTACCTTGAATCTTTTCAAAAATGTAGCGAGGACCGGTGGCAGGTAGAAACAGATAACAGAGTAGACTCAGATTAAACGTTAATGTCTCTGCGAAAACTGTCTCTTGAAACGGACCGATCATCCCTTTGAAATAGAGCCACGCCGCTAAAAACACGGCGATGATGTAGTAACTAAAATAACAGAAGTGTAAAACCTCTGATAGAATGACAGAAGGAAATCGGCTGCTAAGTTCAAGGCTTGGCATCCCTTTAAAGACCTGCTTTTCCCAGCGGATCACCGTTTCATCGAAATAGTGTTGGAATACCATCTGTGTTAATGGTCTCATCTCGAGATAGAAAAGTGCGATGGTGGATAATGGGTACCAGTCCCGTAGAAATTGCAAGGGAAATGGCATTGATGCCTTGAGGAACACTAACGATACAATGCCAATAATACAGCACACGCGCGCAAGCAGATAGAGGTGCCAGCGTGTGACATTTTTGTGGAAAATCAGGATTAGTACACCTGTGAGTGCTAAGTATCCAATAGCAACCCAATCGTAAGGGAGAAAATTCATAGTTCGGTATTCAGTGTAACGTTGTCGGTTTTCTACAGAATTTATCCTATTGCTGAGAAAATAGCAAGGGAAATTGGAAGATTTGACAAAACAGTAATCACGGCGTATAATTCAATATTGTTAAATTTTCATCAACTATAATTTCACGTTGACTAATTGAATAGACATTATAGCGATTTAAAAACACACTGTGGTAATTAACTTTTAGTAGACTTATATTTCACGTTGTTATCTCTTAGCGATTGTAATTTGCCAGTTTGTCCTCATTTTTTCGCATTTTAAGCAAAAATGTGCCTATAG
>JAKZUG010000493.1:0-3044 GCA_047516705.1 Candidatus Poribacteria bacterium
TTCTTAAATTGACACCTATGGTGCAGTTTTGCGGCGTACGCGCCCAAATGCGATCTGCATTCCTAACCGCACCGGCTTCTGAAAAAAAGAGAGAAACCCAATATTTTTTTAAAACTGAATGTCCCTACCCAATTAATTTGCCAACTGTGAAAATTTGTTATAAAATATATACGAGAAATAATATGCTATTCAGAAACAGTATTCAGCAACAGGAGATTTAAATGACCAAAAGCAAGAAGTTACAGAATTGGGTTGAAGAAGCGGCTGCGCTTTGCCAACCGGATTCTATCTATTGGTGTGACGGTTCTCAGGAAGAAAATGATCGGTTGTGTGAGGAATTAGTCCAGAAAGGGACCTTTGTCCGATTAGACCCGGAAAAACGTCCAGGAAGTTACCTCGCACGTTCCAGCCCCGCCGATGTCGCACGCGTTGAAGATAGAACTTTTATCTGCGCGAAAACCCCGCTTGAAGCAGGTCCCACAAACAATTGGCACGATCCAGATGAGATGAAGGCTACCCTTAAAGGACTTTTCAAGGGATGTATGAAAGGCAGGACGATGTATGTTGTGCCCTTCAGTATGGGACCACTCGGTTCACCTATCTCACATATTGGCGTTGAAATCAGTGATTCACCCTACGTGGTCGTCAACATGCGGATTATGACACGCATGGGCAGCGCGGTTTTAGATGTCTTGGGCGAAGATGGCGGTTTTGTGCCGTGTCTACACTCTGTTGGAATGCCGCTTGAACCCGGACAGGAAGATGACGTCTGGCCCTGCAATCCCGATAATAAATATATTGTGCACTTCCCCGAAGAACGTTCTATCTGGTCTTACGGTAGTGGTTATGGTGGCAACGCGCTGCTCGGCAAAAAATGCTATGCCCTCCGAATTGCATCTATCATGGCGAAAAACGACGGATGGATGGCAGAACACATGCTTATTTTGGGCTTGACAAGTCCCGAAGGTGAGAAGACCTATATCGCTGCGGCGTTTCCAAGTGCATGTGGCAAAACGAACCTCGCCATGCTCACGCCAACCCTCCCCGGCTGGAAAGCAGAGACTATCGGTGACGACATTGCATGGATGAAATTTGGTGAAGATGGACGGCTCTACGCGATCAACCCAGAAGCAGGCTTCTTCGGTGTCGCACCGGGCACGTCAATGGACACCAATCCGAACGCGATGCACACACTCGCATCCAATTCAATCTTCACCAACGCTGCCCTCACAGAAGATGCCGATGTCTGGTGGGAAGAGAAGAGCGAAGAACCTCCCGAAACGCTCACAAGTTGGCTCGGCGAAGAGTGGCATCCCGGTGACGAAAAGACAGCTGCACACCCGAACGCACGCTATACAACACCTGCTTCACAATGCCCAATCATCGACCCGAACTGGGAAAATCCGAACGGTGTTCCAATCTCGGCGATTCTCTTCGGCGGCAGACGCGCAACTACGGTACCACTCGCGTTTGAAGCCTTTGATTGGCAACATGGCACCTTTATCGGTTCCATCGCCTCTTCCGAACGTACCGCAGCCGCTGCTGGCACAGTCGGCGAACTCCGACGCGATCCGATGGCGATGCTCCCGTTCTGCGGTTACAATATGGGTGATTACTTTGCACACTGGTTAGAGATGGGCAAAAACACTGATGCCAGCAAATTGCCAAAGATTTTCTACGTCAATTGGTTCCGCAAAGATGCTGACGGCGGATGGCTCTGGCCCGGTTTCGGCGAAAATAGCCGTGTACTCAAATGGATCGTGGAACGCGTTGCCGGAAACGGCGAGGCTGTTGAAACTCCCATTGGCTACCTACCAGCACCTAATGCGATTGATACCAGCGGATTGGATGTAACGGATGAGCAGATGGAAGAGCTGCTGAACGTTGATGTTAAAGAGTGGCTCAACGAAATTGCATCCATTCGGGAACATTACGCACGCTTTGAGGAAACACTGCCCCAAGCACTATCCGATGAGTTAGCAGCATTAGAAGCCCGCTTGCGTGAGAATCAGTAATACTGATTAAGCATTAAAATACATTTGCCCCAAGTCCAACGGTATTCTGGATTTGGGGCATTTTGTTATTATAACCCAAATTGCCACCTCAAAGACTATAAATGTTTAGACCCCGTTTCGCTTGAATATAATTCGACTTTCCTCTTATTTTGAAATCATACACAAACCGAGACGGGCAGCGAATTGTCACCATCGCTGAAGCAGCGTTTGTACATGCAACGCCACTATTAGCGGAGGTTGAAGGCGTACGGGGTAGATATTTTTCTAAACGACTCCATCATGCTGTGGTTCGGTTTGTAACCGACAATGGGGTCGATAGATATACGCTTGAACGGATACTGAAGGAACGCTATGCCGTCAGCATAAATGTTCCAGATTATGCCGAACTCACACGGCACACAACAGGTGAACGTGCCGGACGTTTTTCTGAATTCAAAAACGAAGAACTGATAGCACTCGTCTCTATGTTTGAGGAATTTCCGCAAGGTATGCTGAAAATACCGGGACTCAAATATATTGTTCGGCGTTTGGATGGGACACCCCATCCGCTCTATCCGGGCACGCCTGCTGTCGCGTGGACAGGGGCAGGCTACATCGAATTTATGGAGTCTGCGTTTAAGGGGCAAGGACCTGATTATATCCACCGCTTGATTTTGCATGAAAAGGTACATTTCTTGTGGGATTATCTTTTTGATGAGCAGCTCAGACAGGATTGGATTGAGCTCGGTGGTTGGTTTGAAAATCCAGACGATAAAGACGGTTGGTCAACTACGAAACAGGTTGAGTTTGTTTCCGCTTATGCTCATGGTAAAAACCCGAACGAGGATATGGCGGAGAGCATCAGTTACTACATCGTGAACCCTGACAAGTTGCGTTCACGGTCCCCTGCCAAGTATGAATTCATCCAAAACCGAGTTATGCATGGCACCCGCTACATATCAAAGATACGCGAAGATTTAACCTTCCAAGTTTACAACCTTTATCCTGATTATGTTTATCCGGGACGAATCACACGGATTGACATACAGG
>JAKZUG010000494.1:0-3057 GCA_047516705.1 Candidatus Poribacteria bacterium
GAAAACTTTGTGATAGACGTTTCAGCACATTTTGCAAAGCCCACGAGTAGGGGATATTCCAATGCTTATACTTCTCAAGTTTCTTGAGTTTCGTCAAATGAGCAGACATTTTCTTATAGGAAATCCCCTTACCATACCGACGGTAATACCGCATGCAGAGGGCAAGGAAGTGATTTCGCACAACGCCACAGATATTCAAGTCGTCGTGCAAGTGGCGCAACATCTTATCTTTGAAAGGTTTATGTTTTGTGTTTCGCATGGACTATCAGGTATCAGGCATTTATCCCCTATGAAGTGGGAGGCAAGCACGTTACCAAGTGGTAACGCTTCATATGCTTGCCAACCTGATACTACTAATTATACCACATTTTAGACCAAAATTCAAATCTTTTTCTTTCAAAGGTTTGGTCTAATTAACTAAGGCGGTGTCTACATCCCCCGAATGAATTCAGGGGTTTTGACACCGAAAGAGATAATGGAATGATTCCCTTATTACTCGTCCTTGAATACCTGAGCGCAAACCCGACATCACTTGCCGAATCTGTTAACCGCCTTCGATCCGAGTATCCAGTTTCAGGTGAAATTAACTTTTCCTTTGAAACCCAGCATCATAAGCGAGATGCTATAGAGGTCGTCCAACAAGAAATATATGCTTTGGGGAACCATCCTTGTATTGAAATGCCGGTTGACGGTTTGTCAGTTAGATTTCACACAGGTCTCCGCCCACTTGCTGCTAATAGTCATGAACACGGTAATTGGCGGTTTAATCTCCGAGAATCGAACACTGAACCCTTGTTACGGCTCAATGTTGAAGCTATCGGAAGCGAGAATCTCCTTATTGAACAAACGATGAAGATGAGTCAAAGACTTGAGAGCATTGGGGGAAAGCGAGAGACGGATTTCCGCTGGGAAAACAACATCTTTCCTTAAAGAGCAATCTCTTTGAAAGAAGGCACATCTACGTCCATAGACTAAAGCATTGATCTTATCGTGAAAGTTGACGAAAATCCAGTTTTTTGGGGTACTTGCACCCTTTTTATCGGGAATTGTGTCCTTAAGTATAGAAGATATTCTATGCTACATTTAGGGAAGTCATATACTATCCTATCAACGCATTGAGGGAGGTTCTTAGGTTAGAGTGGAAAGAAATAAATTGCGCGGAGATTATAGTGAAATCATCGGCGACAGTCCGCAGATTTTGGAAGTCCTGCAACAAATTAAGAACTTTGCAGCAGCACCGATAGGAATCCCGATTTCTGGCGAAACAGGGATCGGCAAAGGAGTCGTTGCGCGTGCGCTGCTGAAAAACAGTGGCAGGCCCGGAGAAATGGTTTCTGTTACAAGTGCCGATACCCGTCACATATACGCCGACGGTGGAGAAAGCACCGCCGACGCGGAGAACCCTGCCATATCGGTTTTTAGGAAACTATGACAGTGCTCGTTTCTATTCTGGTATAGAATCACTTGATTTTGTGAAAGCATTAGGAAGCTAGCACGGTATTACCAAAGAAAAAACGAAAGGAGTTATATCTTATGTTGAAAGCATACTTCAAGAAGAAAATCTCTAAAAAGACAACCTATTTGAAACCAGAACTTTACCCACTCGGACGTGCTACATTTCTCACCCACGGTTGTTCCACCCCTGGCCACGTAGAGAAATATCCCCGCAATGGTCGTGAATCTTACCATGATAGTAATGGGTAGCGTTTTGAACAGATAGAATGTTGATGGTGTAAACAATGAAACGGAATTTAGGAAGTGGTAAAATCGCCATCCGCTTGTTGGGTGCTCTCAAACCGTATTGGGGGTTAGCACTTTTGTGCCTCATCTTCGTGATTTGGAGGATGAAATGCGTATAGTTGAAGCAGTATCCGTCGGAATTTCTGCGATGCGTAGCAATAAAATGCGTTCATTGCTGACGATGCTCGGCATTATCATCGGCGTCGCTTCGGTATTAGCGATGATAGCGATTGGTGATGGTGCCAAGGAGATTGTCCGGCAAGACGCGCAGAAGTTAGGGGGTGCAAATCAATTCTTTGTGTACCGTATGTCGTACAAGCGTGTAAACAACCGCTGGGTCCGTAATCGTAGCAGCGAATACCTAAAATACGAAATATATTGGCAATGGAGGCAGAATGTCCAACTATTAGTGCGGCCACACCGCAAATTTGGAACTGGGGAGGTGTGCTCCTCCAAGCCTCAGGTGGCACTGAAATCCGGGCAGGCTGGAATGGCGTAGATGCCAACTATAACACTGCAATGGACTGGGACGTTAAAGAAGGACGTTTTATTACCGATGAAGACGTTAAAAACGCATCGAAAGTCTGTGTGCTTGGAGATGAGATCGCAACCGCCTTGTTCGGTGATAAATCCCCGTTGGGACAAGAAATTAAAATCTCACGACACAACGACTATGGCAATCGGCGGGGTCAAAAAGGGAAGCGGCGCTACATGGAACGCTTCACGATTGTTGGAACATTCGTGCCGAGAGGCACAAGTCTCCGGTTCGGTGTCAGTTTCGACAACCTCGCCTTTATTCCCATATCTACTATACAAGAACGTTTCACCGGCAATGACCAGATTCCGAACATTGCCGTCTATGCACATACCGTTGAGGATGTTCCTAAGGCAGTTGAAGAGGTGAAATCCGTCATCCGGAAACGGCACAGAAACCAAGACGACTTCATCAGAATCTTTGAGATGCACGCCGGTATGGCGCAGTTAGAGAAAATCAGTAAAATCATAAAAATCACCTTAGGTAGTATCGCCGGGTTCTCGCTCCTCGTCGGGGGCATTGGGATTATGAACATGATGTTGGTTGCTGTTACCGAATGCACCCGTGAAATTGGACTTCGGAAGGCACTCGGTGCAAAATCTCTGGATATCCTGCTTCAGTTCCTCATAGAGTCAGTGATTATGTGCGGTGTCGGCGGTGCAATCGGCGTTGGGTTAGGCATTCTCGCGGGTGAAGGCATGGCACTGCTTGCCGTCAAAATCGTCAAAATTGTTCCCGAATGGCCCGCCGTTATCTCCTTGCAGTGGATACTGATTTCGGTG
>JAKZUG010000495.1:0-4489 GCA_047516705.1 Candidatus Poribacteria bacterium
TCGCGACATGCAATGATTTGAAAATCCGATAATCTTGTTTAGAATTCACGTTTTATTAGGTTTTAATCCATCAAAACTGGCACTGTAAATTCAACCGATTTCTGTCCATCTGGATTCGGGAAATGAACAGTAAACCTGCCGTGAGAAGAATCATTCAAGGTAACAGAAAGTATAAATTCCATCGGATTACGAGATGAAAAATTGCTATCCTTCGGATAGTCAATCCCAAGCGTGGCGAGGTGGTGTACACTGCTGTTATCTGACAAGGACAGACCGCAGTAAAGATGAATATCAAATTCCTCAAGCACGCCTGTGACACGAAAAGCCTTTTTACGATGATATGGCGGGGTCCATGTTTTAGGAACAAGTTCGACCCATTCACCATCAGGTAACCGCACGCCAAAGCGGAAATGGTAGACAAAGTGAAGTGGTTTCGCTAAATTTGTTTCCTCAAATTGATGAATCAATTCTGCACTACCAGAAAGTGTGGCAATCTCCTGTAATCCAAGAAAAGTGGTGCTACAATGGGCTTGCAACCAGTCAATAATAGTCTTGGCATCATCATCAATTCTACCAGAAAAAGCGACTGCAACGGGCACATTTTTTTTGCCCCTTTGCAAGGTTTTTTGCACATCTGATATCTGATTATCTATATCCATAAAATAGTCAAGAAACCGCAGAATATCACATAACTCAAGTGTAACAGAATCTTCCATCTGTTTACAAAACATTTGGTAGACTATAATATCATTCCGTGTAAAATCTATCAAAAATAAATGGAATTCATTTGCTTTGGTGAGTATGTCCATCCATGCCTTCTGATAACACGCCGCAAGACATAGCACCTGACTCAACATACCGCGAAATGTTAACTTTGATGAGGTAAGTCCCACAACTGGAGAATCGGATTGAATGTTTTTGATTACGCTCCGGAGTTGTTGCCGATGGGCAGGTTTCCACTGATGGGGCGTAATGACATATACCGGCATCGCTTCTATCGGATGTCCATGCTCGGGCAACCGCCGGTGAAAAATCTCCTCAAGAAATGCGTCAAATAGACATTCCAAGGTTTTTACATCAGTAATCTCCTTAAGATGCACATCTAATGCGGTAAACCTAACTTCCGCGGGGTGATTTGGGTTAAGCCGATCAAGTGCTTCACCGAAACATGCGACTAAAATCCCGTCGGTTTCTTCGCGAAATCCAACCTCCCATGGTAGATTTAAATCAATAGATTCAAATTGGTCGTCCATCAATATCCCAGCCCTAATTTCGGTGCCTGAAAAATCAATGATACATACACGTTTCTGCATTAGTGTTCCATTTTATGGTAAAGATAATAAATGTAGTCAGATTTCACTTACAAATTCTGGTTCTTGCTTTTTAACAGTGAATGTATATTCATCACCATCTACAAGTGCTGTCAATTCAATTTCACCTTCTGTATCAACCGTCATTTGCAATCGTGCCTTTCGTAAAAATGTTTCTCTAACGTTTGGTGGCAGCATAAGTGTGTAATTGTCAATAGGTGAAGTATTTGAAAGTTCGTTATCAGTTCCAAAATGCTCACGGACATCAATAACAACCATACGATCATTAAGTGGGAAATCTACAGTGTTGCTACTGTCGGCAGGTATAAGTTTTCCTTTGGGGATAATTTCTCCAAATACTTGTTTACCTCTTTCTACTTGAATGATACCGAGACGTGAATGCGTTTTGGAAGGGTTAATGATTTTAATCTTATCTTTACTCGGCGATGAATGAATCATACCGAATTGTGCTGCGCCCATTGCTACGCATTCCTTTGGAGACTCACTGAGGTAGATATCAACGTCTGTTTGGTATTTCGTTCGGAAGTGGGTTGCCATCATATTTTTGACCATAGGCATCTTTGATGATTGCCCTGCCAGAATCACGGTTTCAGGCAGATTTCCTCCAGTTTCGTTAATCATTGCGTCAATATTATTAAAAGTTTGGTATAATTCACTTGCTATGAGAGACTTTAGCTGGGCTACCGAAATTATTACGGTAACATCACCGTCGATATAACTCTCAATCGGCCGAATGTCGCCTCCTACATCAACACTCAAAGGGAAATCTCGATTTGATTCATCCTGTTTGCTGAGTTCCTTCTTCATATCTTCTGCTGTATTATATAAAATGCGCGTGTTCTGTTGTGTTGATCTGTCAATTTTCGGATCTCCGGAAGGTTGCCAAATTTTTCTTAGACTTGTATATGGAATTTCAAAAGGAAGATTTGGATTTTCTTTTTGAATCCGTTTTTTAAATGCATCCAACACAAAATCAACAATTGCTTGCGTCACATCATCACCACCATATCTTGGATTGCCGCCGTGAGCAAGTGGTTCGATTGTTATTTCGTTACCATCGCTGATTACTTCTGAAAGGACTATATCAATAGTGCCACCACCAAAATCATAAACCAATAGCCTATAACTCCCTTGAAGCTTTGTGTAGTATTCATAGCGTTGATAAATCGCCCCTAAAGAAGCCGCTGAAGCTTCATCTATGAGTTTGAGATCAGAGATACCAATATTATTGAAGGCTGTCTCTAAGTCTTTCCGTTGTTTACTTGAAAAAATTGTCGGGTGTGTAATCACACACCTATTGATCTTAGATTGTGTTTTTAGCGAATCCAGATGGTTCTCAGCCTGTCTAATAATGTGTTTGAGTATATGAGCAACGACATCGCACGGTTGTAATTTCTGATTGGCAGGAAAGAAACGTTCCCATTGATACCCTAACCACCGTTTCACAGAACTGATGTAGTAAGGTCCATCAACTTCACTTGTTCGGTAGGTATCCGCGTCATATCCTATACTATGTGTTTGTCCGTTTGTAGGATTACTATGATAAACAATTAACGAAGGCATAATTTCTGACGGATTCGCTTCGATATCCAAGGGTATGAGTTCAGGGACACCTGTAGGTCCAATGTAAGCACAGCAGGAATTCGTTGTGCCGAAATCAATGGCGAGGTAGTGTTGGTATTTTTCCTGCTCTCTAACTCTCACATTCAGGACATCTTGATATTGTGGGGCAGCCTCGCAATTCGAGTGTAAGGTGAAATTGATGGGATACGTTTCAGGGGCAATTCCCTTAGCAGAAACCAGCACATCAACATTATGATGTGCTCCACCTTCAATCGTTATTGGATACTCAACATTTAACGCTTGGACTAAGTCGGAAGGAACACTGAATACGATATTTTTGATTGTCAACGGGAGTTCGCCTCTGTTCTGAAGCGTTAAGAGGGACTCTTTTTTACGTTCTTGGGTTACTTCCAGATTCAGATTCGATTTCTGAACGAACAATTTGGCAGGTTCTGGCAATACATCTTTTTGAAGCCGAATTTTCTTCTCAATAGGTTGGAGAATGCCGAAGATATCAAAACTTAGCGTCACCTCATTTGACTCATCGTCAAGTTGATTGCAATCAACTTCCAGATGGACTTTTTTGAGTGCGCCGTTTTTTTCATGAAGTTTTTGGGAATAGCCGACTCTACTAACTAATCCTTGATTGACTTTAATAGCGTTGATATAGAATTGACTCTGCATCACTTCAAGGTGTAGGTCTTCTATCTTCTTTTAAGTGCCTTTCCGATACCGAACAACTACTGCGTTTGGGATCAGTTTGAATGCAGGGTACGATAGCGCTTCAAGATTAAGTGATTTTTCACTATCAAGATTCGGGAGAACATTTTGTGCACGCACAGTGATGGTCTCAGCGTATGTTGTTAAATTTGCTGGATTTACCTGAATCGGAATAGCATGCTGTTGACCTGCCTTGACTTCAAATGGACTGTGATTCGCGTCTGGAAATTGGACCGTGTTTTCTCGCGTTGTTCCGATAGGCTGAAATGTGATTGGGCTGGCACCGGTGTTTTCCACGAGAATTGTTAGGTCATAGATATCTGCACCGCCGTCAGCATAAAGCAGCGGTTCCTCTTGCCATTTCACCGAAAAATCAAAGAGTTTACACCCGCAATACCCACAATGCTTATCATGCAAGTAAATTACCCAGTCGACATTGCATTTTGAACAAATTACGTCTGCCATACTCGATTACTCCTTCTTACGAGTACTCCCACGACGTTGCACTTGCTTCAGGTCGACATCGGCCACAGAAAACTCTTTAGAGGGTTGTGCTTGTTTCTTCTGCTCATCGGTTTCAGGAACAATTTCTGGTTGTAGTTGTTGCTCATTAAATAGTTCTTCAACCGTAGAGTCTTCGGGACTCGGTTCCATTTCAGGTTCGGTTTCAACTATCACGAATTCATCTTCGTTTTCGTCTGTTACGCCAGAATGTAATGGTGTGTCCTGAGAAAATGAAACGGTTTCTTCTGTTTCGACAACGTCCTCATAATGATCCGTGCTGCTTGTACCCACAGTTTGCTGGGTAGTGTCAGGCTCACGTTCTATTACTTCCGTTTCAGAGGTGATTTCATGATAATCATCTGTATTAGTAC
>JAKZUG010000496.1:0-3426 GCA_047516705.1 Candidatus Poribacteria bacterium
ATGTTACACTGGTGTAACATTAGGGGCACAGAGGGCATCGGCGTAACTATAGTGGTTACAAGGGTTTATAGATATTTTTTCTGATTTTTCCGTGCGAAAAAAATAATTTGACAGAAAGTGTAACATTCCACTAATACATGAGTTCAGATTTTACTACAGTCAAACTACGAGAATAAAAAGAAGTAGGGCTGAGGCAAAAAGACCTCGCCCTACTATACCGGTAGATTCTACTATTCATAAAGTTCCGTTGCTGTTTCACCCCGCGCGAAACGGTTTGCAGTTTGTACGGCGGAATCGTTTCCTGCATTTCTGCGGATATCTGTCGCCCATCGTGCCAACCCAACTATCAACTGGTTTCTGGCAGGATGCGTCTCACACCTTTTCCACTCCTCAGACACTATGTTAATTGAACTGAGAAGATTATCACCTCTATCATCCTTGAGGATACACAACCCCATTTCAACCATTAACCGTTCCGCGGAGCATCCTGCATTAAGATACTCGCGGGTACGTCGCCCAATTTCTTGGATACGGACAGATTCAATCACATCTATAATTTCGGAGAGTGCCTTGTCCTCATCAAGAACTTTAGGCGTTGCAGATGTCCTTAACTCTGTGAGCGGTTGATGGCGAATGTTAAGCCAACGGTTGTTGAAGAATCGCCATGCGGCATGGTAGAGTGCCTTAGCGGCGACTTTGGTGCCGCCGTACCGAAGCACCTTTCTCACGGTTGACCCCAATTCCATCTCCTCCTGTAAATCCCACCAACCGGGACTCATGTTCACTGGTGTGCGTGCCATCCTATCACCGGCTGTCATGACCATAGTTGTTGCGAGCGTGTTAATGGGGACACCGGCGGTGAGCATTTCCGTCACAGCATCAAATACCTCGTCGAGATCTCCACTCACGAGTGCCGCTGAGAATTTATCTTCGTCGTAATCAACGGAACTCTCGGTCGATGTCTCCTGCGGAAGTTCATCAAAGATATGGTCAATTTCTTCCAGTTTTTGGATGGCTTCACGGTGAAGTTCACCCGGTCTACCACGTCCTGGTCCAAGAACCTTTGCGCCGAGGCTGCAGACTAATTCTCCAGTGAGCTCCCATCCAAATTGTTCCTGCAATTCTGCCAAGTGTGAAAGATAGATGAAGTTGTTAGTATGGCTGAGGAAGAAGGGTTCAGCGGCACACGCAAAGAAGAGAGGGATAATTTTCTCGTCATGTCCCCCCAAATCCCTCGCGGTGATAAGACACTTTTCGATGCCTTCCCACTCCTTATCAGCGGTGAACACTCTAATCCAGTTTTCGAGTTTTTCCCAATCAACAGGCGGTGGTAAGGGTTGGCGGTCAGGTCGATCGCCGAGCGTACCCGCTGCACCTGTTGCAGACATCATCAACGGAATGAGACGGTCTTCGGGTTCATACATGTGCGCGATCTTAAGACCGTTCATCATCATTTCAAGGCTGCCGCCACCGCCGCCTGCACCTTCACTTGTAGAAATATGTCGCACCATGTGCTTAACCATTATCTCTAACGTCTCATCTTCGGAAACGCCTTTTGCTAACATAATGGCAATAGCTTTAGAAAGCGTCCAGCTGTCATGCGATAGTAAGCCCTCTTTTAATAGAAGGAAATGGGCATCGTCGCGTTTCTTTCCACCACTGCCGACATCTATATAGATATCGCCATTGCGAACTTCAACGGGAAACGTGGCGAGGTCATCACAACCACCGGTGAAACAGCCCCCACCTTCCATGTCGTAACTCCAACCGTGCCAATCACACGATAAAACACCTTTCCTGACGCGTCCCCTCACCAATGGATATCCCATGTGTGGGCATTGGTTATCTGTCGCGTAGACTGTACCCTCATGCTCAAAGAGAGCAATGCTATGTCCTTCAACTCTAACTGCTCTCGGTTTTCCATCTACTACATCGCTGCGGGCAGCAACTTTGACGAAGTTGGTATTCTCTGATAACACTGTATTTTTCTCCTATTATATCCTCGGTTAGAAGTATTCGATCTTACCCAAAATTAGATTATAGTAAAGCCCACAATTAATTATACACTCAAAACTTGGCGGGGTTGGGAAACCCCGCCAGCAAGGCTAGTGTTTTGTGTATTCTAAAGTGTCCACATAATTTCGAGTTTTACTATAACTGTCGCGTTCTGCTGCTAATTCTGTCAGAAACGTTGCGACTGATTTTCGCTTTGCTTTCTTGGCATAATCAAGCGGTGTCTGTCCTGCATCATCACGTGTGTTTAGATCAGCACCGTGCTCAATCAACAATTTCACTTGATTTTTACCGACACCCTTCTGAGCAATGAAGTGTAGAGGCGTTTGCCCTTTATCATCAGTTACATTCGGGTCAGCACCGTTTGCCAATAAATAAGCAATGCCATTCGTCAACCCGCGTTGCGCAAGCCAATGCAGAGGTGTCCACATACCACGTCGATGCTTTTGAGAAGCGTTGATATCCCAACCTTTTGCCAGAAACCGTTTCAGCAATGTATCAAACCGCTTAGGTCCCTGCCCAACAAGCACATACCAATCTCGCAGATTGATCTCATAACCTGCGTCAATGAGGGGATCAATTATTGCCATCTGCTTGGACTGGAGTGCTATTTCAAGCAGCGGCATGGTACGCCCAACCTGATAAGCATAGACATGTCCACCGGGAACCTCCTCAATTTGAGGCGACTTCAACGTTGGTATCACGTAGCCTTTAGGGGATTTCACATTAATCCGGAGATTGAGGAGATCTGGATTCTTTTCAAATTCCGCCTTTGCTCGTTCAACGTCGCCCATCACGCAATAGAGGACAACATCCGCTTCGGCACCCTGTTCAAGGAGATAGCGACACACTTCAGGTCGTCTTCTCATCGTCCATTGTGCTGCAGTCCCATAATGGTCTCGGTCGCGTAGGTTTATGTCGGCACCGTGTGCGAGCAATAGTTCAGCAATTCGAGGTGTTGCCGCAAAATGAAGCGGTGACATGCCATCGCATCCTGGTGCGTCCACAACATCCGGGTTTCCACGAATTAACGCCTCAAGCGTTTCTGCCATATCCAAGCCAGCGGCGGCATGTGCGTCAATCGTTGCACCGCGTTCAATAAGATACTCAGCTAATTCTCTGTTATATCCCAGCATTGCACCTGCTGCGTGCTGCAGCGCTGAAGTTTCACCTGCCCACCAAGAGCTCTTGACATCAATATCTGCACCAGCATCAAGCAGCACCTCCACGAGCGGACGATTTACCATCGAAGCAGCAAACACAATAGCGGGTGCATCAAAGGCGAACCAAGGTTCATCAATGTGCTCAATAAGTTCATCGTTATCTGTTATAGTAAAGCCTACAATTAAATGGACACTAAGGAATTGGCGAGGTTAGGAATGCAGATCGCATTTGGGTGAGTACACCACAAAA
>JAKZUG010000497.1:0-3419 GCA_047516705.1 Candidatus Poribacteria bacterium
CGCAATATCTTCGCAATCAGAGAAATTACCTGCCATCGAAAAGGTACAACAGCGACAGAGGCCATGTGGTAGGTGCAATCCACCACTGTAGCTGAAGTTTGAATTCATGTTCGTGATACATAGAATTACCTCTATTTGGTAAAGTTTATATTAATTAAGTATAAATATATTGAGTTTTTATGCAACAATTTTTTTGGAAGGTTGTAATTTTTCGGATTTTGTGCTATGCTATTTAAACCAGTCGGGTGGCACTGCGAAGCATACTACACGGTATGTCTGCCACCCTCCTACCTTCGCAGGAGGATAAGGGCTGGAGACTGGAAAATCCAAATTAGATAAAAAAAATAGTTGCGATGTTAAGAGAAGGCTGTCGAGAAAATTTAGGACTGTGACCCATGAACGAATTCTATTGGGTGGATGGCCTTGAGGTCCAACAGAGGTTTTGCATCAACCCACTCAACTACGGCGATTGCGTAACAATTGTGACATAGGAATTACAGACGAAATACAGGTTGGAATTAGATGTTATCACGGATGTATCGGCGTTGGAGTTCGCGTCGAAGATCGCACCGATCGTTCAGGAACGGTCGGTGCGGTGAAGCAGTCCTTGGGCTCTGAATTGGCATTGATATTTTCCTTGTGTTTGATGGGAACGCCGTTCGCCTTGTCATGGAGCTGGTGTAACCTCTTTATTTTTATCTTTACCCTTGCCTGCTACTTTCTGAGTTTCAACGGTTAAGACGTGCAGGATAAAAACTTATGAGGGATTCTTTTCGGTCACACAAACCAAATCGGGAATCGATGCCCAATGATGATCGAAACTTATCAAAGTCCTAACAGATAGCTATTTTACTAAATTGTCCCTATGTAACACCTAGGAGAATATAAAAATGATAGAACGCCCAAACCGAGACGTGCTTACCGATGCACTTGATAAATACCGAGATGCAATGCGTCCCTTCATTGTCCGTGCCTTGAGACGGGTCAAAGGGAAAAGCGTTGAAGTTGCGATTTATGATACATTGTCAACGAAACAGGCAAGTGATTTTGAAAAACGCTTAGAAAATAATGGTGGCAACATTGAAGGTGCAATTGACATCGGTGACTTTCCAAATCTTATAAGCAGAAACTGGCGTGAAGTCTTCAATCAGCAGTTTGATGGCGATGTGAGCGTGCAAAGTCCACTGCATATTATCACACAAGCCAGAAATAAAGTCTCACACCCGGATACAGGAGATTTAGAAACAGAATACACCCGTGTAGTTCTGTACCATATTGTAGATGTACTCGGTAAAATCAACGCGCCGGAATCGAAAGTTAGAGTTGAAGAATGTCGCGACGAGATTTTAGGATCTACAGAGTCAGAATCGTTGATACCTGATTTTCCTGATGATACAAAATACAAACCGCAATCAAAATCGCAAAAGCTTACGCCTTGGCGTGAAGTAATTCCGCCTAACCTTGAACTGACCCAAGGCACTTTTGAGGAATCGGAATTAGCGGCAAACTTACAACAGGTTTATGACGGACGCGCAAGTGCAACAAGCTACGGCAATCCAGTGAGTTTCTTCGAGCAAACCTATATTACTGATGGCATGCATACATTGTTAGTTAACGCGCTTAAGCGACTCGGCAGTAAAGGTGGAGCTCCTGTTATCCAAATGAAGACCGGTTTTGGGGGAGGCAAAACGCATAGTCTTATCGCACTTTACTACATAGCGAACAGTATTGATGCGCTAGTCAACATTCCTTCTGATAGTGATTCTGCCAAGACGCGAGAAGATATTGAGCGGATTATACAAGAGGCACAGTGGGATGTGTCAGCGGGTATTCAACCCAAGGTGGCAGTCCTTGATGGCACCTATCTTTCACCTACAGATATGGATGTAACAAAAGAAAATGGCGATCCATTGAACAAGTTGTGGGGCGTGATGGCTTATCAACTCGGAGGGCAGGAAGCCTATGATCTAATCGGTGAGGCGGCGAGGCGGCAAGATACTGCCCCCCTTGGTGCGCAACTTGATAGGCTCTTTGATCATATTGGCCCTTGCGTCATCCTGATAGATGAACTCGTTGCCTATTTGCTTAATGTTGGTGGAGATGCTTTGGGGATTAACTACACCTTTATACAGGCACTCACCGAATCAGTGCGCCGTTCCCCAAATGTCGTCCTTGTGGCAACATTGCCAACAAGCCAAAGTGAAGTAGGTGGTCTGAATGGGATGGATATATTAACTACCCTTGAAGCACGCCTGGGCCGCATTGAATCTATCTGGAAACCCTTAGAGACCGAAGACGCATTTGAAGTTGTACGGCGTAGGTTATTCGGGAACAAGATTGATGAGGAAGAACGCGACCGTACCTGCGAAGCCTTTCTTAATATGTATAATCAGAACAAAAAATCGTTTCCGCAAGGCGTTCACGAAGCACGTTACCATGAACGCATGAAGGCTTGTTATCCTATCCATCCAGAGATATTTGAGAGGCTTCACACGGATTGGTCAACCATAAACGAGTTCCAACGCACACGTGGTGTTCTTCGGCTCATGGCAAATTGGATAAGTAGGCTTTACCGTCGTTCGGATCCATCACCGCTCATCATGCCAGCGAATTTGCCACTTGATGATTCTGTGGTTTCCAGTGAGTTTGAAAAATTGCTGTCGGGACGATGGGATGTGGTATTTACAGAAGCAGATAGCGATAATGGCGAAGCTGACAAAATAGATAAAGGTCGGAATAATTTCGCTGAATATGGTGGTGCTGCGCGACGCATTGCTCGCACGGTGTTTCTGGGTAGTTGTCCTGGGCGTTCTCTTATAGGAATAGATGTCAATCGCATTCATCTCGGTGTGGCACAACCGGGATGGCATAGGATTTCCACTTATACTGAGGCACTCAACGAAATGAGAAGTAACCTCTACTACTTCTATTCCGATGACGAAAGGTATTACTTTCATACAGAGGAGAATCTTAACAAAGTTGCTATTGATCGAGCGAATGAACTTAGTAACCACGAACTTAACGAAGAAATTATCTCTCAAATAGAGAAAGCAGTTACGACACATAAATCAAAGGTCATAATCTGCCCTGCCGATTTAGATGCCATTCCTGATTCAAATGATCTGCGGTTGGTTATTCTGCCCCCTGATAAGTTGTTGCCCTATCGTACTTCTGAAAGCGATGAAGCAACACCCGCAGCCCTACACATTCTCACGAAGCAGGCAGGTAAGGAACGCACTTATAGGAATACACTCCTATTTCTAGCGGCAAAAACAGATCCTGTCCGCGACCTGAAAAACGCCATCGCGCAGTACATCGCGTGGAACTCTATTACGCAAGGTGAACGCAGTATCGAAAATCTTGAAGGCGAACGGTATAAACAGGCACAAGCAAGTTTAAGAAAAGCGGGTGAGTCCATC
>JAKZUG010000498.1:0-5664 GCA_047516705.1 Candidatus Poribacteria bacterium
TGCCGTGTCCTATTTCGTCTTCAGGCGCATTATCGCGTACTTTCCAATCGCCGTTGCCCGGTAGCGTTGGCGCATCACTGAAATCCCAGCCGTTAAGGTCGTCAACATAGCCGTTTCGATCATCATCAATATCGTTCCTCGGAATTTCACCAACGTTTCGCCAAAGCTGCGAACGAAATTCTGGATGTTGCATATCTATACCGCCATCTACAACAGCCACTGTTACTTCTGGGTTTCCTTGTTCAATATGCCATGCTTGTGGCATATTCATTAAAGCTAAATTCCACTGTTCACCATAGTTCGGGTCGTTCGGTACTATTTCGGCACAGGGTCGGTTGAGACGGTTCGTCTCAACCGCTTCGATCACTGGATGTCTCGCATACCGTCGCTGCAACGGTTCCAATGACCATTCTGCTGGAAACCGAATGAGATAGTTACGACGGAGACGTGGATGTTGTCCGGCAGGTGTTGTCGGTGAGAAAACGGGCGAAACGGATACCGCACCGAGTTTTCTACTCAATGCCTCAAGCTGCTTGCTGGAAGCGGCTGGACGTAGACGTACAATCAGTTCACCCGGAGTGTGAGCGATTTGAGAAAAGTTGTCTGAATTGCTCTGTGCAAAGACGAATTGTGCATTTATGAACGACACAAGAATATAGATATAGATAGATTTTTTCGTCATAATTTTTTATGGACTTACGTGCTCGGAGAACCTCTGTTTTGTCGATACCACATTGGGCGTGCCTGTTATTTCAGTATTTAAACGTGAGTTCGATAATACAATCTGAATGTAAACGTAGGTTAGGTAGAGCGGTAAAAGACCAAGAGTCGTTCAGTTATACAGAGAATTCCGAGTTTCAATAACCGATTTGTGAAGGTAGATATAGCGAAACCCAACAATCCAACGGCTCTGTGCGATTTTTAATATGTTCCGTTCAATCCGGCCGAACGCTATATGTGCATTCGGTGTTGATCCACAATGCGTTTAGTCGAACCCACGTTAATTTAAAATTGCAATTCTCGATTCAATCTGTTATATTATTAATAGCACGGAATTCAGAAAGAAAAAACAAATTTTTTCTCCGCTGTGAAAAATATAAGGAATACACTCATGAAAGCATCAGAACTTACCGTTAAATGTTTGGAAAACGAAAATGTTGACTATATTTTCGGAATACCGGGCGAGGAAAACCTGGATCTGATGGATGCCTTATTGGAATCCGATATTCAATTTATTCAGACGCGTGATGAACGGGGTGCCGCCTTCATGGCAGATGTCTACGGTCGCCTCACTGGACGCGCAGGTGTCTGTCTCGCTACCCTTGGTCCCGGAGCCATGAACCTTGTCACCGGAGTTGCTGATGCCAACATGGATAGGGCACCACTTGTCGCAATCACCGGACAAGCCAGTCTAGACAGGATGCACAAGGAATCGCACCAATACATGGATGTCGTCTCTGTTTTCAAACCGATGACGAAATGGAATACGCTCCTCCATCTGCCCGAAATCATCCCCGAATCAATAAGCAAAGCCTTCAAAATAGCGACAAGCGAAAAACCTGGTGCTACCCACATCGATTTTCCTGAAGACGTAGCAAAGATGCAAATCGACGCGGAACCTGTACCTCATGATTTCCCAAGTGAAACAGAACCTGTTGTCGCCTGTTTGCAACGCGCCGCACAGCTGATTAACGACGCCAGACAACCTATTATCCTCGCAGGAAACGGAGTCATCCGTCAAGATGCCTCTCGAATGTTAACACAATTCGCGGAGATGACGAATATTCCGGTTGCGCACACTTTTATGGGCAAAGGCAGCATTCCGTGGACCCATCGACTCTCTCTTCTGAGTGTCGGTTTGCAAGCAAACGATTTCGTCTCCTGCGGTTTCGACCGGGCAGACCTCGTCATTGCTATCGGTTACGATATCGTCGAATACCATCCAAGCCTCTGGAACCCGAATCGAGATAAAAAACTCGTCCATATTGACACACAACCGAGCGAAAGCGATGCCGCTTATGTCACTGATGTCGAAATGGTTGGCAACATTCGGCAGAGTCTCAGACACCTCATGGCACAAGAAATTTATCCCAAAGATGCAGACTACGCTTCTAACACGCTGCGGAAAATCATACTCGACCAACTTAACGTACATCGTGATGACGCAGATTTTCCAATGAAACCCCAAAAGATTTTAAGCGATGTCCGTTCTGTACTCGCTGAGGATGATATTGTCATTTCTGATGTCGGCGCACACAAAATGTGGATTGCGCGCATGTATCCTTGTTATCAACCCAATACATGTATCATTTCCAATGGGTTCGCCGCCATGGGCATCGCGCTACCCGGGGCTTTCGTCGCCAAACTTATCTACCCGGAACGTAAATGTTTGGCAATCTGTGGCGATGGCGGGTTTATGATGAACTCGCAGGAACTCGAAACGGCTGTCCGAACCGGTGTGCCTTTTGTGACGCTTATTTTCAATGATGAGGCTTACGGGCTTATTGAGTGGAAGCAGATGAACAGTTTTGGCAGACCCGCACATATTGATTTCACTAACCCCGATTTTGTCAAATACGCCGAAGCTTTCGGGGCAAAAGGTTATAGGGTTGAAGCGAGTGACGAACTCATTCCTATACTCAAAGATGCGTTCAGTCAGAAGGTCCCCTCGGTCATTGACTGCCCCGTCAACTACGCAGAAAACCTACGCTTGACTGATGAACTTGGGCACCTGACATGCCCCATTTAAAGTAGTAGGCACACTCCGTTGCCGTAAACAGGTTTAGAAAAACGCAATAAATTGCACGCCTCCAAACGGCACAACTACAATGAAGAGGCATATCAGATGATCGCTGCCTGTGCTGCTACATTAAACAATTACGCACACCCTCATTTTAAGTCGAAAAACCAAACTATGTATTTTGGTTGTGTTACCGCATAGAAAATGCTATTATCTTTCAGACGCTAATCGTGGTTTTAGTCTATTTGCTTTCGGATATGCTTCGTTTTTTCTAAAGGAGGATGCTATACCAAAATATGGTAGTTTCAACAATTGAGTGGGCAGATGGCAGAATTCGGATGATTGACCAGACGCTGTTGCCCAACGAATTTAAGTACATTTATTGTGATGACCTCCCCTCAACTTGGGAGGCAATTAAATCCCTGCGTGTCCGAGGCGCGCCCGCTATCGGAATCGCTGGGGCATTGGGCGCAGTACTCGGAATTTGGAATTCCACCGCGAAAACCTATGAGGCATTCGCCGCTGAACTCAAATCCGCTGCTGATTATCTCGCTACATCGCGACCGACAGCCGTTAATCTCTTTTGGGCACTCGATAGAATCTCCCGCACTGCGGAAGAAAACAGACACCTCCAAATTCCTGAACTCAAAGAGGTGCTACTCGCTGAGGCTTTAGAGATTATCGATCAGGATAAGGCGATGTGTCGGGCTATCGGACAACACGGCATGGCGTTGCTGAACGAAAATGACACCATTCTGACGCACTGCAACGCTGGTGGATTAGCCACATCCGACTATGGTACGGCGTTGGCTGTGATGTTTAGCGCACACGAAGCCGGTAAGCAGATCCAAGTCTACGCTGATGAGACGCGCCCCCTGTTACAGGGCGCACGCCTCACGACTTGGGAACTCATGCAAGCAGGTATTGATGTAACCCTTATCTGTGATAACATGGCGGCACAGGTCATGAAAGAGGGCAAAATCCAATGCGTTATTGTCGGTGCCGATCGGATTGCTGCAAATGGCGATACTGCTAACAAAATCGGTACCTATAACGTCGCTATCCTCGCAGACGCACACGGCATCCCCTTTTATGTTGCTGCGCCAACTTCAACGCTGGACTTTGCTCTTGAAACCGGTGCAGAGATTCCTATTGAGCAACGGGCGGCGGAAGAGGTAACAGAGGGCTTCGGAAGGCTAACCGCGCCTAAAGGTGTAAAAGTCTATAGTCCCGCATTTGATGTCACACCTGCAGCGTTAATCACAGCCATTATTACCGAAAAAGGCATAGCACGCGCCCCTTATACGGAGAACCTGAATGCTTTACGCGACGCGTAAGTTGGATGGGTGTGTAAAGTTTTGGCATTATTAGGGGCACTAAACTGTTCTGACTCCTTTAAGAATAAGCCCCAGCGGGGCGACAGGTGTATCGTTAAACTGGCACCTCTGGATGAATCAACTTGTGGCTCACGCCGCTTTCGCTATGTTCGCGCGGGTGCCGTGGATATCAAAGCAGTCGTACTGGTTCGTGTTCATGATCCGAGTCGCAAGTGCCATCGCCTGTTTTTCGGTGAGATAACCGTCCGAGATTTCGGCTTCAAGGGCACGTCGAATTTCGTTCCGTGCTTGAATCGCATACGCCATCGCACTCGTGGGCCAACCCGTATCACCGCCGAAAGCGAACAACTTATTTGACGGGACCGCGTGAATGCACCGGCGAAGAAAATCCCGCGAACTATACGGATCAATGCTCCATGCCCAGCAGAAGTCAACCCAGATGTTGCGGTAATGTTTCGCAAGCGCGACCAGTTCATCGTTGTAAGGGTAAGAGATGTGCATCAACACAAACTTCGCGTCAAGGTAGCGCGCGAACAAGTCGCACATATTCGCGGCAGGAATCCGGCGCACCGGCATCCGGTTGTTGCCCGCATAGTAACCGGTGTGGATTTTGAAGGGGAGGTTGTGTTCAATTGTGAGTTCGACACCCCGTGCCCAGCACCAATCGCCGAGACAGAGACGCGTCGCTTCATCAAGGTCTGCAGCGGGTTGTGTTAGCACAGCATTCAGCGCAGCGGAGGCATCGGCATCGCTCCTTTCGATCCAGTTGAGTGTGCGGTTGTAAGCGTGTTGCGATTTTACGGCAATAGCGCACGGTGCATGTTTGGCGAAAAGTGCATCCATGCCGTGTTTAAGAGAAGCAAGGTCGTTGACTTCAACACCCGTTTCGGCGTGGATAGCACTCGGATCAACTTGTCCGTTACAGAATGTTGCCCACGAAAGATCATAGAGAAAGAAATCGGGACCGGAGGTGTCCGGTGCGCATTGCCAACTGAAATCGTCAGTTTGAATATGATCAAGGTTCGCGAGATCGTGTAAGATATGGTGGCGTTTCCCTGGCGTACGGATCGTCTTTACTTTATCTTGTGCAAGCGCGAGGGTATCACCGGTCAATTCATCGAGCCCATAAATATGTTTCGCAATGAGGCTGACCGCCTCACCGTAGCCGGTAAATTGTATCGCCTCCCACGCTTCTCGGATACCTTCAAATCGTGGAGCGATGTCTTGGGTGGCATCCATCAGGTTACCCATCGCTTCCGAGGAGGCACCTGCTGTGTGTAGGTCTGCTGGGACATAGTTGCCGAACAAATCTTGAAGAACATCGGGTCCATTCTCAACCCAATCGGCTTCGCGTTTCATGTGTTCGTGTGTATCAACGAGACGGATGGATTGGATGTGATGTGTCAAATCGGTGGTTGCCATGCATAGTCTCCTATGAAAATTGAAACTAAGTCTTTAAAGTCTCGTACTTGACAAATGTGTTAAGTTATGATTTAATAAATGTAT
Organism: Candidatus Poribacteria bacterium; assembly: GCA_047516705.1. Lineage (GTDB taxonomy): Bacteria > Poribacteria > WGA-4E > WGA-4E > WGA-3G > WGA-3G. The sequence continues at coordinate 5,584 of JAKZUG010000498.1, forward strand.
AAGGTCTTGGCAATTTGCCTCTCTTTGTAGTATTGTAGGGCGGAACCTTGAACAAGAAGACGAGATTCCCTCTATTATAAG
>JAKZUG010000499.1:0-6770 GCA_047516705.1 Candidatus Poribacteria bacterium
TGAAAAGGGTATCTATCAATCCAAAGATACCGGTGAACAGTGGACTGCCCTTAACGATGGTTTTAACTTTGACGATGAATCATCAGACGAAAAAATTTCCGCAGTAACAGCTATGGGAAATACGGTGTTTGCTGCCACAAACCGAGGACTCTACCGACTTAATTCAGGTACATGGAAGAAATTGCCTATAGAGACATCTAATACAATCGACTCCTTGGCTGTCTTTGGAAATAGTCTCTACGTTGCAGCAAGCCTGGCTCACCCCGGATTTGAATCACCAGAAGCCAGGGAAAAATATTTAGAGTTAAGAAGAAGTCGCAAAAGTCTCTGGGAGATTTTTCATTCAACGAACTTGGGGAATTCGTGGACTGAAATAACACCCAAAAACATCCATGTTCTTATGCCAAAATCAACCAGTATTAAACTCTTGGTTACTGGTGAGATGCTTTTAGTATTGAACAGCACCGGTGGAGTTTACTCAAAAGATAGCGGACAAACATGGACAGACCTCAACATAGATAAAAACAAGTATATACTAAGTAAGTATCCGGCTGTGGCGGTGAACGAAAAGACTTTTTACAAAGGTAGATATGATCTTTATCGAACGACCGACGGCGGTAAATCGTGGCATCCATTTATGAGAGGGATGGTGGGCACCTCAATGCGGAATTTAGTCGCATTCAAAAACGGACTCTATGTCCACAACGACAGTAAAATCGTCAAATCAACCGACAGCGGCGAGACGTGGATTCCTGTTAACTTCAGAGCCGGTTTGAATTCTCCTCGCGATCCTGATTTTCCTAATCAGAGGTTAGTTGTCGCTGATGATGTTCCTTACGGGATTTTCCTTGAAAAACAAAACCGCATTTTTGGTTCACCCATAACAAGAAAAAGCAAATTGCGCATTTTCCGGTTGTCTGCTGGTGGCAATACACTTACCCCCGTTCCGGGACTCCCCTCCTTTGAATATGATGACGAACTCGACACAAAAGACCTATTGGCGGACGAGGTGACACTCGGGGAACTCGCAGTGAGTAATAACACCTTCTATATCGAGTACAGGCGAGAACTCTTCAAATGTAAACCCGGCGCATGGAAATGGGCCAGCACAGGACTCACCGATACTGGAAAACAACCGCATAACAGCCTCAGAGGATTCCAGCTGGCTGTTTCAGGCGAAACTGTTTACGTCGGTCAACGGGAAGGTCAACTTTTTCAATCGTTCGATGGCGGAACCAATTGGAAAGACGTTACGCCAAACTTACCGCTCTCCTTTAACCGCTTCAGAGAGATAGTCTTTGTGGATTCAGCAATCTACGTTTCAACAGACAAAGGGGTCTTAACTTCACAAAACGGTGAACACTGGCGTGTGCTCACTGACAGTGAAGGTGAACGTCTTATTGTTGCGAGTCTCGCTGTTGATGACACCACAGTTTACGGTGTGTGCAATGCCGGTGCCTATCGTTTGGATAATCGTGGCAAATGGAAGAAGGTCTCTCCAGAAGTCCCAGATGGTATCCGAGAACTCGTTTTCGCCAACAATAGACTTTACATTATTACCAACCAGCGTGGGATGTTTCACGTTTCGCTTGAAAACGAAAAGGGTTGATGCTACACGACATTCCCCTTTAATAATACCCGAAATAGAGTGGTCATGCTACCGCATTTTATACTCCTAAGGAGAAAACAATGATAAAGAAATGTTTACCGTTACCCTGCACAGCGTTAGTACTCCTCATAACGCTTCTATTCGCCTATCTTAGCGTTGCAGAATCCGAACAGGCAGCAAAAACACCTTCATCCGTTGCTATTTCGAGCGACAGCGTTTTGCATCTAATTCCAGAGAAAACCTTGGGCATTATTTATTGTCCGAACCCACTTGAACTGGATAACAAGATTAATACACTCTTCACAGACCTTTCACCCCAATCAGGGGCACCAGAAATTCTTGCGCAGATTTTAGCGATTACCCTTGGGGCTAATTTTGAGAGTTTAGCGGATTTTGAAGCCATCGGATTGGATTTGAGCCAAGATTTCGCAATCTTCCTTACCAGTTTGAAGCCGATTCATCTCTCTGCAGCTATCCATCTAAAAAATATAGAAACGATTAAGCAGGTGATTGAAACGGAAACAGGCGGAAGTGCCCCGACGCAATATAAAGACGCTGCCTATTGGAGCGAAAATGGAGATGGCAACAGTTTTGCTATCTTAGACAACGTTCTCGTGTTCTCACAGCATCGCGCGGTCTGTGAAAATGTTATTGATACCCGAAATGGAACAATGAAGGCTATCACAGAGAACCCAGACTATCAATCTTTCCTTATTGATATTCTTGAAGGCACGGATCAGTTAGGTGTCTGCTTTGACATCGAAGGCGTTATCGCCTCGCTCGATAGTTCACTTGAAGAAGAATGGAAATCAATGATAGACGACCTTCCAGATAATTCTCCATTCTACTTGGCAATAACACCAACCCTTAAAAACATCCCCGAGGAACAGATAGCGTTTATCAACCAACTGCAAACTGTAAGCGCAAGACTTCAAGTGGAGGGAACCGATGTACAAGTCACACCAACACTCCAATTCAAAAAGGATAGTGAATTTGTGAAAGTCGTCCAAGAGGTATCCGATGAATTAACACACTTCGGTGAGCTGCCAAACCGTGCCACTATGAATGTTGCCTTCCAAGGTAGTTCAAAGTTACTAACTGAGATTAGCACGTCTTGGTTAGACTTTACGCCAAAAGACATCCGAGACAAACAGAAAAAGGAAGATCGGCTCCTCGAACAGGTGAAAGGTTTTTATGAATCTTTGTCGGACCGATGGAGTGTCTCCGCCGGTTTTGGGGATGGCACATTAACTAATTTTCTGTTCATCTATGAATTGAAAAACGAACAGCGCGCGAAAAGCTACATGGATGAGGTGTTTCTGGAAAAACTTAACTACAAAGAAGCTTACACAGGTCCTTCTACAATGCACAACGGCGTTGAGATTAAAAGTTACGTTTTCCCCAACCTCAAGGAGGCTTTTGAAGGGACGCTGTTCCAAGCCTTTGATGTGATACCACCCGAATGGCACTGGTATTATGTGTTTACTGAAGGACAACTCCTTTTGGCAACGGGGACCAATTCACGATTGATTCAAGCAGCCCTTGACAGGAGAGCCGGAAACGGCGAGAAATTTTCTGAACATCCGAGTTATCAAGAACTCACTGGAAAATTAGGCATCGATAATAATGTCCTTCTGGCAATTTCGCCAATTATAGCGTTTAAAAGCATGTTGCCGTTGATAGAACAAATGGATCCAAGTAGCGCAGCGGCGATACAAATGTTTTCAGGTACGTTCATGAACCTACCAGAAAATTACAACATCGGTTTCTCTGCCAAAGCACGGGGGAGCAGAATTGATGCGAAACTGCTTCTCAGTCTTGGTGATTTCAAGCCGCTCACCCAAGCATTAGGAATGATGTTTGGAATGTAGTAGATAGAATAGATTCGTTTCTCACTCGTCCACAAATGCCTTGTGGACGAGTTTTTTTATGGAAATACTGTTGAAAAATGCGACCTCTTAGAACTCATTGCAATCTCTTGGTGTGTGCTACTACACAAAATTGTACGAACCCACACAGATCACTGCAGAATTATGCACCCATTTCGCACCTAATTGGCATCATTATAAAGTGATCGGAGGTAATCTTATGAAAAACAGTGATGTTGAACTCGTTCACCGCATTCTTGACGGTGATGATAGTGCCTTCAGTGAACTCGTGAAAAAATATCAAAAGCCGGTTCACGCGCTTGTGTGGCGGAAAATAGGGGATTTCCACGTCGCCGAGGAAATTACACAGGATACGTTCCTCAAGGCGTACCAGAGACTTGCAACGTTGAGGAAGCCTCACCGTTTCACGAGCTGGCTTTATATCATAGCCGCTAATAACTGTAGGATGTGGCTCCGTAAAAATCGTCTACGGACGCAGCCACTTGAGGAAACGGATAGCGCACGATTAGAAGAAGCGACGTATTCAGGATATATCATTGAAGAAAACGAGCGAACAACAGTGGAAACAAAACGTGAAGTTGTGAAAAAACTGCTTGCAAAACTCCAGGAGAGTGATCGAACCGTCATCACGTTGCATTATTTCGGCGAGATGTCGGCTGCAGAGATTGATGCGTTTTTAGGCGTTTCTGTGAATACGATTAAGAGTCGGCTTCGCTGGGCACAACAGCGTTTAAGAAAGGAGGAGTCGATGATAAGAGAGACATTGGGCAATTTCCAAATCACGCCGCATCTGACGGAGAACATCATGCGCGAGATTTCGCGTATGAAACCTGCAGTTTCCACAGGCAGCAAACCGTTAGTGCCGTGAGCAGCCTCTATCGCAACAGCGATCTTTATCTTTCTAACAATGGGTATGGGGTCCCAATACCTCGCCCGTTTTCAGAACCCTTACAACATAAACGCACAATCCGAAACCACCGTTGAAATCATTGATGCCCCTATTGTACTTGATACGCAGGCAAAGCCGGATTTACGGAACCAAGCCGGGCGTTTTGATACCACTGGTAAGAGCAAGGGGACAGGTCCGCAAGTTTCGGAACCCGTTATGCTCGCTGCCGCGCAGGTAGAAAAGGAACCACGCCCGTCAACAAAACAACAGTGGATACAAGCAAGCGGTCCTGAAGAAGCGGGTTCAGTATCGGGCGTATTAGTAAGTTCCTGGGGGGATGTCTATGCGACTTCGCAAATCGGTATCTACAGATTAGCACCAGATGCACCTGCATGGACGCTCGTCAGTTCACTTCCTCCAGAGGCTTCTGCAGACAACCATAGGATACCGATAGCAGAAAGAAACGACACGCTCTATCTTGTTTTTCCTGATAGCGTTTTTGCGTCAAAAGATAGAGGTGAGACATGGATAAAACTTGGCGAGCGTCCAAAGGGCCCCGCTATTGGTCTGGTGGTAACGGATGATGCATTATACCTCGCGCTTAGAGATGAAGGCATTTTCCGGTTTACAGATGCAGGTAAGCAGTGGACTCCACTTAACAATGAAATAACAGACAGCAGTATTAGTGCAATAGCTGCTGTTGAAAATACAGTGTTTATCGGGACAAACCGGGGGCTCTACCGCTTGCATTCTGAGACGTGGGTAAAATTGCCGATTACCACAAAATCCATTCACTCCTTGTCAGTCTCTGGAAATAATCTCTACGTCGGGACAGGACGCGACCCTTCTCAGTTGGAAACCGCTGAAGGAAGGCAGGCGTATCTGGAGGAACTTATGAGCGACATCCATTCCGATGCAAGAACATGGGAGGTTTTCTACTCAACCGATTTGGGCGATTCGTGGACCGATATAACGCCGACAAGTAAATCACACAAGATGAAAGCCGTGTCGGGTGCTAAAGTCTTTGCAGCCGGAAATACCATTCTGACATTCGGAGTGATGAGTTTTCGTTCAACGGACGGTGGAAAAACATGGACAGAATCTGGTGCCGACATAAGGCCATCAACTGTCGTAGCAGTAGACGAAAATACCTTCTTCACCTCCGGACTTAAACGCTCAACCGATGGTGGCGAATCGTGGCATTCATTTACGAATGGGATAGTCGGCATTTCAATATTCAACTTAGCGAGGTTCAAAAATGAGCTTTACACAAGCACCTCCGAAGGTGTTATGAAATCCACCGATGGCGGTGAGTCGTGGAAAGATCTTCCGTTGAATCCTGGCGAACTCACACTAAAACCAGTAGAAAAAGTCGACCCTCTGATTTCTCCAAAATTAGCGATTGCTGACAGCGTACTTTATGGAGCCGCAGCGACTTTAGTCCCCGAGCATAAATTGCGCATCTGCCGTCTCTCTGCGAATGGAAACGTGTTAGTCCCTATCCAAGGGATACCGGCTCTTGAAGGAGCTCCGTCCACCACAGATATAACGGATTGGGCAGATAAAACGTCCCTACTTGAAATATTTCCGAGGGCATTTGCAGTCAGTGGCGAGACCTTCTATGCGGAATACATGCGGCAGCTTCTTCGGTGGAAACGCGGTGAGTCGGAATGGTTTAACACCGGACTGGTAGATGAAGGCAAAAGCAAAGACGAAAATGATGGCTTTATCAAAGACCTCAAACTTGCTGTTTCAGAGGAAACCGTCTACGTCGGAAAACGCGATGGACACCTCTTTCAATCGTTTGATAGTGGCAGCACATGGAAAGACTTGACTTCAAACCTACCATTGCGTTTTGAGCGTTTCAATGATATAACCTTTGCGGGTTCAACAGTGTACGTTGCCACCGACACGGGTGTCTTGACATCAGAAGACGGTGAACATTAGCGCGCAATCACCGATAAGACAGGAATACACACTCTCATTGATCGAGTGGCTGTGGATACCACGACAGTCTATGGAGCTGGTGACGAAGGGGTCTATCGATTGAATGAACGCGACGAATGGGAAAATATCTCGCCAGAAGTGCCTGATAGTGTTGTTTCTCTTGTTATTAACGGTGATCGACTTTATATTGTCACCAAACATCGTGGGATGTTCCACATTTCTGTTGAGAAAGAATAGTAGACAACCGGACGAGGGAAACAACATCCTTTCATTAGCGCGATTGTGGAGGTCTTCAGAGCGGGTGCGATAATGTTAATTCCTGTGTTACACAGCAAACGATCCTTGAAAAGTAGACCAAAACAACAAGCAAAGAATAAAGTTCTGTTTTGCAATTACAGCCAAGCTATTGTGGGAATTGAAGTTTCCTCATAGGTTT
>JAKZUG010000500.1:0-3212 GCA_047516705.1 Candidatus Poribacteria bacterium
GGGTATCTGGCACGAGATTCTTTTCTTTGAGGAACCAGATGAAGAGCAATCGCGTTATCATACGGATAACCTGCAATTCCTTGTTATCATCCGGGAATCGGCATTCAGTAACTGCCCATTGATACCATTTGTATAAGTCGCTATAGAATTGTTTGTTCAAGGGTTCAGTGTCAAGAACATTTGCCCACGCCGTGTGTAACGTTTCAAAGTTACGAACGCCTTGCGTTTCAGCCAGTTTCTCAAGCCAGAGATCAGCGAGGATACGTCGATGTGCTGCGTGTGGATTTTTCAACCGGATGTCTTTGATAAGCGTAACCTGTTCTAATACCTGCTTTGAAGAGTCCCGCTGGTTCCATCGGCGGTTAATAATTCCGAGGGAAAGGACATCACCATACCGAAATATTACCATAATCGGTTGTTCAATTTTTTTGTTGATAAAGCGAGTAATATTGGCAAGTTGGGTCCGCGAGTAGGTATCGCCGGGGAGTTCTAAGACAGCAAAAACATAGGAATCCATCAGATCCAAATCCATTTCGGTGCTTTCAAAAATCGTTCTTTGGGAATTTGCTTCATCATCCGTGATTTGGAAAAGGATATGAAAAGCCTGCCAGTCGCTGATGGCGCGTTGGTCGGAAAGGATACCAGATGCCTCAACTTCTGATTCAAGGGTTTCGCGTAAGCGTCTATCGCGTGTTTCCGTTGAAATGCGGGTGCTGTGATACCCAAGGGTATTTAGAAACTTTATCGCAGCCTCACGAGGCGGATCTTCCTCAAAGTTTTGTAGTGCCTCAATGATGTTGTGTTCAATAGCATTCATAGAATTCAATGTTAGTCTCCATATTCTGTGATGACAAGCCATGTGATTAACTCAAACTCGGTTGTGTCTCCGATTTGTTCATCAGCAGTCGGGATCAGAAACTTGGAATTCGCTCGGAATTCCGTATTCAATTTTTCATTGTAGTGATAACGGATTGACTCCAGAGTCTCATCAATTAGCATTTTATAGAACGTCATTTCACTACCGTTGGCAGTTTCCGTGTTAAACCAGTCGCAAAGGTCTTGCTTCGGACATTCCTTCCCAATACAGAGCGCGCTGAAGTGTTCTAAGATCCGCTTAGGGTTGGTAAACCCGGTAGAAACTTTACCTTCATCACTCACATGGACAAGGTAGTAGGGGTAAATCGGATTGAGTTTCTCGTTTTCCTGCCCCTCGCCGACCTGTCTTAAGCAGAAGATAACGCCGGGGTCAATGTTTACAGAATTCTCTGAGAGTGTCTCTGGCTTGGTAACAGCGTATAAACCAAGTGGCTCGTTTTTGAGATCGGGTTCATATTTACGGAGATAGTTTAAAAGCTGTGCCCGAAAATCGTCAAGCGTAAACTGGTTGAGATTCAGTTGTTCCTCAACATCCTCGAAGTCAAGAATTTCAGTTTGCATGCGCCGGAGTTGCTCGTCGCGATGTGTCCATACCTGTTCCAAACTATCATCCCTGTTTTCCAACGAGAGCAGGTCATCATCACCTGTCGTGGTAAGATTGACAAGTGCCATTCGTGCCTCAACGCGAGGTTTCAAGTTTATGTATTCGTCAAGTTCAGGTGTCGGCCAGAAGTTGACGAGCTGGATTTTGGCGTTCCGACTGCCAATTCGGTCAATCCGTCCAAAGCGTTGAATAATACGGACAGGATTCCAGTGGATGTCGTAATTGATGAGATAGTCGCAATCCTGTAGGTTTTGCCCTTCGGAAATACAGTCGGTGGCGATAAGGAGGTCAATCTCGGGGTTTTGGTGTTCTTCTTTCGGGTCAATATTTTCCCTATCCTTGGAGATCGGAGAGAAATTCGTCAGAATTACGTTAAAATCAGTTCTTCCCAACGTAGTCCTGTTCTTACTGCCTGTAACGACAGCACAGTGGACGTTAAGCGTTTGGTTTGCCCATGTGTGCAATTCATCGTAGAGGTAGTCGGCAGTATCCGCAAATGCGGTAAAAACGAGAACCTTACGGTTCGTCGTAGAACGCTGCACCTTATCATCGATAAGCCGTTTCAGTTGCTCCAATTTCGCATCTCGGTCAGATGTAATGGTGTTCGCAGAACTGTAAATCTTTCCCAACTGTGCCTTGTCATGCTTCAGGTCGGCTAAAAAAGCGTCAAGATCAAGGTGTTCAAAGTGGTAGGTTTGATTTTTCCCCGCCTGTATGCAAGTCTGTAGTTCTTCGTCTTCGACGTGTTCTTCCTCCACTTCAGCGAACGGATCGAAACCTGCATCATTGACACCTGTCGTTGATTTTTGAAACTTATCAATATCTGACTCAAGTTTTTCAATTTTCTCAAGGGTTCGCTTGAGCGTTTTCGCAAACGAGTAGACGCTGCTTTCAAGCCTTTTAAGGAAGTTCACCTTCATCATACCGATGAGATTGAACTCGCGCTGGGAGATACGACCGTCTTTATAGAGAGATTCGTATTTTGGAAGGATATAATTCGAGGCATTGAAAAGTGAGAGTTTATAGCCATCAATTTGCTTACTAATAGTTGGATAAGCCGGGAACTTCCCTTGTAGGTCGATTTCCGCAAAGATCGATATAGGTTTCTCGTGCTCTGAAAATTTACCCAATCCTTCCTGCTCCATGGCTTCACCATAGAAACTTTCAACATGTTTTCGCGAACGCGCAATGGTGAGCCTATCGAGCAAGCGAAAGAATTCTGCGTTAAGGCTCTCTGATAGGCTTTCTTGTCTATGCGTCTGTTCATGAAGTTTCCCAGTTTCTGCCATCCACGTATCAAAAACGCTTTGTGCTGTTTTGAGTGTCCCTTTAATACTTAAGATACCGGTGTCTTTAAAAGCGTTATCTGCGTCTTCGCTGATTAAGCAGAATTGGTTCTCAAGGTCTGTAAGACGATTGTTTACCGGGGTCGCAGAGAGCATAAGAACCTGCGTTTTACCACCACTCTGGATAACGCGTTCCATCAAGTGATCATACCGGATACCGCGGTTTCGGAAGTTGTGTGATTCATCTATGACGATGAGATCATACCCATCCCATTCGTGCTGTGCCAAGTCAATGCCGTTGGAGTCCCCACTGTCGCGACTCAAATCTGTATGTGCAAGGACGCTGTAACGGAACCGGTCGGCTTTGAGTGGATTGTTTCTCCTGCGATAGTGTGTCGGATAAAGCAGCCAATTTTCCTCCAACTTCCTTGGACACAGCACTAAGA
>JAKZUG010000501.1:0-3387 GCA_047516705.1 Candidatus Poribacteria bacterium
CACAATTCCTTCGGGTTCATAGCGTTCAAAGTCTGTTACGTTGAAAGTCAGGATATGCGTTACGTTATGAACAATCATTGACGCGACCAATCGGGCATCGTGAACCTGAACACCCGACACTTCATATTCCAGAGCAAGCTGTCTCCATTCGCGATACACATCAGCTGAATCCAGCAGCAAAGAGAAAGCCTCTTCTAAGTCTTGCAAGAGCTCGCCTGTTTCCCCCGGTGTGCGCCCAAAACCGTTTCGTTCAGCAGGTCGAGTAGATACGTTCCAGAATTCAGCGAAATTTTGCAATGTTGTCTGCAGTTGATGACCACCTGCCTCCAATTTATGCACTGCATCCTGAACAATTTGATGACTTGGATCATCATGACGTAAGAAACGCAATAAAACATTGGTATCAACCAGATAAATCATAATTTTGGATGATTTTCGTATATGCTTTCGCGGCTCATCGCGTAGTCGGACAATGGCTGGGCATCAGGCTTGGCAAATTTCTTCGCTAAGGCATCTAATCTCTCTAATGCTGCTTTAAATTCCTTATGTGATAACTGTTGATTGTTCCCCGCCAACGGATCCTCCGTACCATCAGGAATTTCTATAACAAAACCATTATTAGAGTGGATATGAACTGTAATTGGCACTTATTTCACCTCCTCTTTATGACAAATTTTCTACCGTTTTTGTCTCTTCAACTTGCTCTTTTTCTCGCGATTCTTGCTCTCGCTTAGTGACAACAATGGTTAATTCCTGTAAAATTTCTTCTTGAACCTCGTTAGGGAGTTGTTCTATCCGACTCTCCAAGGCATTAACGCACTGCCTCAAGCGATGCTCAGACACTGTTTCCGTAAGAATTATGGGTTTATGCATACCCGTGGCGATATTACGTATATCCCTTTGGATATCTCTTGTAGCTTTGGCAATTTCAAACAGCGGTGGTTTGTCAATTTGTGAGAAGCCTTCATTCACACCAAAATCAAGTTGAAATGCGCGTTTATGTTTCTGGTTAACTGAATCCCTATATGTTAAACTGACCTCAAATGGCATCTGTTTTAGGTCATCAAACTTGTTTGTTACACTGACGATAAATTGTTCAATCTTTCGTCCCGGTTCAAAGTAAGCGATTCCACTTTTGAGAAAACCAATTTTCTCAAATGGCACGCTGAGATTAGGTATAGAAGTGGGATTTGTTGTGAACTGTAGATCATACGCTGCTCCTGTCCCTATGTTCTCTATGCAGAGCATGACGAGCTGAACGTGCACTTGATGAGGACGCAAAGAGACAACAATCTCAGGTGTGTTGTTGGCTTTTAACAGCCGCCATGTCAGATAGACGTAATAACCTATAACACCAACGAGTAGAACAGTTGCAATCCCGATTATCGCGCCACTATTTGTATTTAGCCACTCTATAATTCCCATGAACATCCCCTTGAACCCATGCCTCTCTACTCTAAATCTAAACCCGGTAGTCCTTCAACAACCTTTACCGTCTCTAAACTGACTGTAATCACCTTTCCGATGAGTTTGACGATGTACTGCGGATCGTCTGCACGGTTTGGGTCGTTGACGATGCCGCTGCGTTTGTCTATTTTAACACAATATTGATTAATTATCCACTCTAACGCGGATCGGTTGCCGAGTCGGTAATCGAACGCTTGTTCGGGGATGCCGTCAAGTGTCAGGAAATCGTTGTAAACAATTTGCGTTTTGTCTTTCGAGAGTTTCATCTTCTCGACGCGCCAATTGAGCGGCACATCCGGGGTTTGGATGAACTTGAGTTGGTCGTATTCGGGTTGGGATTCGTAGTTGACGTGGAGGTTTGCTAATCGTTCGCCTGCTTTTGCGAATCCCCAGAAATCTTTGGCGAAGGGGATGTGTGGCAGATCGCGCTTCAGGTTCGCCTCGTACTTTTCGCGATACGCGGGATGATGCAGGAGTCCGTAGTTATAGTGGAAGATGTCCCACTTGGTGATGGTGTCGTCCTTGTAATGGGATCGGAACTCTGCCAATGCCCAATCGGTGATATTTTCGCGACGGTTTGTGCCGTCTTCGTCGTAGGTGTAGAAGGGGAAGCATTGAGAACCACCTTGTGGAAGTTGATCGGGAAATTGGTTAACCATTAGACTAAACATCGACCATTCTCTCCCGACCTTAAGCCATATCACCCGATTTTCCGCTCCGTTCTCAGGTACAGGGAAAATGGATGGAAAAACGTATACCCGCTCGGTCATCATCCTGTCAAAGTAGAGGTTTGATTTCGTAAATGGACGGTAGAGGGATGTCCGTATTTTCTCACGCGAAAAACCAGCGACCTGCCCACTTTTTAATTTCATTTTCAAGCCTGAACTCCAACCGATTTTCTCATCATCAGAAGCCACAAAATCATCAACCTCAGCATCCTGATTTCCGCGCCGTTCCCACTTGAATACCTGTTCATTGTAAGTCTCAATCATGCCCTTCATGTTTTCAGTGAGAGCCTCTCGATTGAAGTTGTAAGCCCAAGCATCACGATTGGTTTTTACACCGCTGCTGTAGGTTTTGAACATTACACCTGTTGCCTCACCTTTTTGTGCCTTTGCCACTTTAGTTCCCATCGGAATAAAGGTGTCGAAACCAGCGTGGAGACCTTCAGTGAGCCATGTATGCCGCGCATCCGGTTGAATCGGTCTCCACGCAATACCACCTATGTGTTGACTTTCATTCAGAAAACCGAACTTCTGTTTTTTGTCCCATAAATCATCGGTACGGTAGTAGAAGATACGGGGTGATTCTGATGAATTTGCTTTCCTTTTCACAAACAGGTTGATACTCACGCCGACGCGAATCCCGAATACATTTGCATCGGAGACCTTTAACCCCTTCCGCGCATTTCCGCTGAAGTCAAGGATATAGACCGCGTCGCAGTCCTCGGCAAGGTGTTTACGCATGCCGTCAAACGCTATTCCATCGAGAAAACTGTTGTTCGTTACAAATGCAACAACGCCTTCTTCTCCAATCCTGTCCAATGCCCATCGAATTGCTTTGACATACGGATCCGAGAGTGCGTTTTTGTTCGTTGCTTTTGAATCCTGTGAATATGTCTCCCGCACCCGTGTATCCATTGTCTTATACTTTCGGTTTTTGTTGTTGTCGTTCTCGTTGACCTGTCCGACATTGTAGGGTGGATTGCCAATCACGACAAACATCTCGGACTCCTTCTGCTTCTTAACGCGTTCCGTATTGGCTGCAGTGAAAAGCTGCATCTGTCGGTCTTCTGCAACCTCAAAGGTATCCACCAAGCATAAGCCTTCGTAGGGGACATACCGGTTGGTTGCAGTGTAAAATTCATGTTCAATGTTGAGGCTGGCGATGTAATAGGGTAGGAGCATCACCTCGTTGCAC
>JAKZUG010000502.1:0-3683 GCA_047516705.1 Candidatus Poribacteria bacterium
AAAAGAAACGGGCAACATCCCGTCCCGAATACCTACCTTCATAAACTAACTCCTAAAGGACATAACTTGTAATTCAGACTGCATTTTGTACCAATTCTGCATTTTAACATAGTCTTAGCACGAATTGCAAGGAGATCTGCCAAATTCTTTAGATTCCTTTAGTCTTTCTGCAGCTTCCTCAACCCCAGATTGGGAAACCTTAACAGTAAGAGCGATTTCCCAATCAATCTCATCTACTTAAATCCCAGTAAATTTCTAAATATAGGCAAAGATTAAACAATCACGCTCTATCCGAACATAGACTTGTAAATTACGCACCAATATGGTAGATTTTAATATGGAGGTGTAATAAAATGACAGAACCCACTTACAATAATCAGGCACTGTTTTCTAGCTATCATCTCAAAAAAGTAATAACGGATCAGACATCAGATGAATTAGGATCGACCTATGAACAGATTAAGCAGCTCTATGTTTCCATTGCTGAGTTTGCTGAGAATCTAAACGAACCACAAACAGAAGAACAATTTATCCGTCCTGTGCTGAAAATTCTTGGACACACTTTTGAAGTGCAACCGGCACTATGGACATCGCAAGGCACAAAGCAGCCAGATTACGCCTTTTTCGTTAATCAAGAATCATTGGAGCGAGCGCGTCCGCAGATTAACACCAAGCCCTTTTTCAACACAGCAATTGCTATCGGCGATGCTAAGGCGTGGTCCACAAACCTTGACAAGAAATTGGTGGGATCGGGAGACCCATTTTCTAATAGCAACCCCAACTACCAGATTGATTTCTATATTCGCACCTCAGGACTCACATGGGGAATTCTCACGAGCGGAAAATTGTGGCGCCTTTATCATCGTGACACAAGTTATAAATTGGATAGTTTTTACGAGATCGACCTTGAAAAGATATTAATCGATAAAAACACAGACGCATTTCGGTGTTTTTACTATTTTTTCCGCAGTGATGCCTTCGCATCGGATCCTTCTGAGCGTTCCTTTCTGGACAACGTGTTGGCAGGTAGTGTTCATTATACCGTCTCTGTTTCAGATGATCTTGAGGGCAAAATCCATTTGGCGTTAGAGGAACTTATTAACGGTTTTTTAGCCTACCCCGATAACAACTTAAGCACCTCCGATACAAAAACGATCCATGAAAATTGTTTAATCTTGCTTTATCGTTTGCTGTTTGTCTTGTACGCTGAAAGCCGTGGACTGCTACCACTTGAAAACCCTGAATATCAGACCCAATACAGTTTGGAAGCACTTGCGACTGAAATACATAGAAAATTAGACAAGAGTTCCCCAGTTGCAGATCTACGAACGGATTATTGGAGTCGTCTCCAGACCCTGTTTACTCTTATCAATAAAGGGTGGGCAGAACACATCCCTCAATATAATGGAGGTCTGTTCAACCCAGATCGCCACGCGTTTCTGGAAGATAGCAAAATCGGCAATGATGTTCTTGCCAACGTCATTAATATACTAACCAGGACAACCGAGCGAGAACGCATCACCTACCAAGATTTGGCAATTCAGCACTTAGGCAATATCTACGAAGACCTGCTCGAATATGAACCGTCCGTGGAAGGTGTATTTGGGAAAGTTCAGTTAATAAGAAAAAAAGACAAGCGCAAAACGAGTGGAAGTTATTACACCTCCGATGCAATTGTACGTTCAATGGTTGAAAACGCACTTGATCCGCTCTGTAAGCGCAAAACGTTTGAAGAGATCCTCCGAATCAAAGTACTAGATCCAGCGATGGGAAGTGGTCATTTTCTCGTTGGTGTTATCGACCACCTCGCGTTGGAACTCGCGACACATCCCGATGCTCCACCATCTATGGCGACTGGTGATGACGACACAGAAATTGCCTATTGGCGCAGACGCGTTGTTGAAAACTGTGTTTATGGCGTGGATATCAATCCAATGGCGGTAGAATTGGCGAAAGTATCCCTTTGGCTTCATACAGTAGCGAAAGGCGAACCGCTTTCATTTCTTGATCACCACATCCGTTGTGGAAATTCTCTGATTGGAGCAGACACTGCTAATCTTGCCCATCTACCGACACCGACGAAACGCCGTGTTAAGGAAACACCGCAAATTGTGGTCAACATGGATTTCGGATTTACCCTTACCGTTTCGGAAGCAGTTGGACATTACCTTGTTATTGAAGAGATGGAGAGTCAAACTGCTGATGATATCCATACTATGGAACGAAAATTAGAGCAAGCACAGCAAACGTTGAGCAGGCACAAGGAGGTGGCGAATCTCTGGTTGAGTGTTCACTTTGGAAATAAAGTTGAACGCGGCGATTATCATGCTATTCTGGATGCCCTGTCATCACATCAGACAGATATTCCTACCAATCTACAAGGATACCAAAAAGCACAAGAATTAGCAGAACACTACCGCTATTTCCACTGGGAAATTGAATTCCCTGAAGTATTTCGCGACGAATTAGGAAATAGATTAGAAAATCCAGGTTTTGACGCGATCGTCGGTAATCCCCCTTATGGAGCAGATCTCGATCTAAGCGAAAAAAATTACCTGAAAACAATAGTGAAAGAAACGAAAAATTGGACAAGTGCGGCATTTTTTATAGACATAGCGAAGAACCGTTTGACGAAATCGGATGGTATACTTGCCTTTATTGTTCCTAAGTCATTACTATTCGTTGAAAACTGGCATAGTCTGATGCTCGCTCTGTTGGATAAAACTCGGGTTTTAATCGACGTGGGGGAGGCTTTCAAAGATGCCAAAGTCAATCTTGAGCAAGCGATTTTTATCCATGACTCGTATTATGCGGAAAATTTTTATACGGCGCATAAATTTATCAATGAGATGTGGATTAGGAAAACATACATTTCCCATTCCTATCCAGAGCAGTTTCAAGCGTGGATTTGTGATGTCTCACGCGAGGAAATTCAACTTGCTTCAAAGTTAAATCAAATTGGAACGTTTATGCGAGACATTTCTGAGACAAAACGAGGCTTGCCATGGCAGAGCCTGCTGAGTAAGTCAGGTGATATTCCAGTAATTGGAGGTGGTAATATAACCCGTTACGGGATTGATGGTATCAAGGGTTTTATAGGCTCCGAAAATTTGGATACCTCTAATGAAAGAGTTGAATTTTTACAAAAGCCAAAGGTGATGTCGCAAAAGATTATAGCACATATTCAGAACCCAAAGCCGCATATTAAAATTACCGCAACCGTTGATCAAACAGGTGATATATTAAGCGTAGATACGGTGATAAATACCGTTCTTACCGACGAAAACTTTTCCCCTGTTTTTGTCTCGGCTATTCTGAATTCGGCACTGATAAACTGGTACGCTTATAAATTCATTTTTTCGTCTGCTATCAGAACTATGACTTTTGACGAGTATTATGTCGGTAAGATCCCGATTCCTACCGCAACAGTAGAAGAACAGCAACCTATTATTGAATTGGTGGAACAGATTATGGCAGCGAAACAAGAAAACCCAAAGGTTAACCGGTCTACAGAAGAAAAACAAATTGACAAGTTAGTGTACGATCTGTATAGGTTAACGCCAACAGAAATTGAGGTTGTAAAACCTTCAACTGGACAGGATGAAAAAAGTTGATTTTTTCCAATCAATGTGTTAATATATTTTAGACGAATCATCTGTACGGACGAACCACAAGTCATCTGA
>JAKZUG010000503.1:0-16079 GCA_047516705.1 Candidatus Poribacteria bacterium
GCGGTATTCAGCCTCGGTTACGTCCTGTGCGAACACTGGCGCGACAGCCAACAAGACATAAAAGACGAGCACACAGCCCAATATGAGATAGAGTCTCTTTTTAGATATTTTCGTCATCAAGCATCCCGGCGTGGCACCCAATTTAGACATCCGTTGTGAACGGCATAACGGAGTATGCCTACTACTTTGGGGTGAACGGCATAACGGAATATGCCTACTACTTTAGGGTAGAACGCCGCCTCTTTCTTTAGTGGTTATCGGCTGTCGGTTAAGACTTGTGGCGGTTGCAAACGTTTTTGCATGCCACACGTGCCACTGAACACTGAAAGTGAGCGTAGCAAACGCCCTGATAGCCGATAGCGATTCCGCGTGAACTATTTTTTGGCTTTTTTCTTAAAATCAGCACTCGTAAAGTTTACGTTGACATCACCATCCGCGGTAACTTCAACGGTTTTGTTGGCTGAACCGAGCTCTTCATGCCATACGACAACGCGTACTTTACCAGCAGGAACATTTTCGAGTGTATATTTACCAGTATCTTCAGATTTCTCATAGGCATCCGAACCGAGCCATTTGCCATCAGCATCTTTGTCCCCAGTGACTGCGATGAAGTTGCTATCAACTGCAACGATGTAGCCAGTCATCCAAGCATGGATATCACAGGTAAAACTAATCTGTTCTGCTTTGGTGATTTCGTATGGTATCACTATACCAGGCTTCGGAACCTGAATATTCGGTGCATCATTCTTCTGTGCGTGGGAGTGAACGTTGTGTGCCACTGGATCGCTAGAGGTTAGGTCCACAGTAGAACCGGTAGGTACTGCGAGTACGTGCGGGTAGTAAGCACATCCTTTCTGATCCATGACGGGGGTTTTCTCTGGTAAGGTCACTTTTGCGCCGCGGACGCGTGCGTAAATAACAACGTTCTTGATGCCTTTGCCTTTTGAGACAACGAGTGCTTCGGACTTTGTGCCTGTTACAGCGTCAACACAATGCTGGTCTTTGGTAGCCGTTAGTGCTGGACGCGCCGGCGCGTCGCCTTCATATAAGACGGTGCCGGTGATATTGCCTGCCACTGCAACGCTCGCCATCATTCCAAAGACAAGCAAAGCCATTAGGGTTTTCATGATTATATTCTCCTTTTATAGTTTAAATTTGTTCTGCAATATATTAACACTACAGAAATTAAGAACGCAAATAAAAAGACCGAAAATCCAGAGGCATTCAGTTTTCAGCAGTTATAGTGAAGCCTATAATTACTTGGACATTCTGAATAGGCGGGGTTACAAACCCCGCCAGCGAAGGAGGGGTTGTTATTCCCAGAAGTGTCAACTTATTTTTCGGTTTTACTATAATTAAGAGTCGCGACTCGGAAAACGTTCCTACAGCGAAGTCGCGACCGAGAGGTCGCTCCTACAAGGGAAACTGGATAATTCTGCCTAAAATTTGGATTATTTATTATTTAAAGGTCGTTTGTGCGTTATGGACGAAATGTTTCCTTAATATAATTGAGAATCTCACGTTGTTCTTCATCGCTGAGATAGTAGTAAAATGCCGGCATATCGTCCTTTCCGGTGTTAATGCTATCCAGCAATTGTTCATCGTCGTGCATCTCCCAGAGACTGTTGTCCGTTAAATCTGCCGGGTCCAGTTTTTTGAAACGACCGATGCGTCCGTTACCTTCTCCATTGTTTCCATGGCATCCTGCACAGTAGCGCGCGTACTTGTATTCAACCTCCGACGGATACTTCGTACTCGGATCGACCTGCCTGCCCAACCAGATTAAACCGTTGAGCCACACAATAATCATGACGATGACGACGGCAAGGTGTCTCATACTTTTTAATCCATGGGTGTGCTATCGGCAACGGCTTTGAGGCGTGTGTACTGTTTATGACAAGTCTCCGTGAAAATTAGTTTATTAAATTTTTTCATGAAAACTGCGTAAGTCTCAGATTAACGCCCCAACGAGATGAGATAATCTCGAACGAGTTGAATCTGTTTTTCAGCATCATTACCAGCATATCCATCGAGTGCCATGTGTTGTCCACCGACGAGGGGCCACGCCTGCGGCATCGCCGTTCCGGGTTGGAACGTCTGGGGATCCTTCATCCAGTCAATGAGCCAATCCGGCTTGAGACGTTCTTTCGCCAATGAGAGATCGGGCCGTCCCGCCTTGTCGCTTCCTTCAGGAATCCTCTCACCTTTTGCAGGGTGACAAGAGATACATTGCAGTTCGTCAAAAATCTGTTTACCGACCCGCAATTCAGCATTCGTTGGGGTTGGCGTTTCAAGCGTCTCGTAAGGGAACGGTTCGTCGTCAAGCGTTGAGAAGTATTCGACAAGCGTGGTCGCATCATCATCAGATAGACCAAATGTCGGCATCCGTACTTTGAGTCCGTAGCGGATCTCAGATGGTTCCTTGAGGAACGCAAACAACCAGTCTGGATAGACTCTCGCGCCTTCTGCTTTCAACGGTGGCGGTGCAAACTGCTTGGCATTCGTCTCATTGAGTCCTTCGTGTGCGACAATAACATTGCGATAATCTCCGCCCGCGCCTTCAATCTCGTGGCATCCGGTGCAGTTATATTTTTTCGTCAGTCGTCTACCGGCATCAATGCGGTTCAATTTCTCGGATCGATTATGGATATAACTGAGCGGATACTTCTCCGGTTGGAAACTCTTCAAAAGCACGGCGAGTGCTCTGGTATCTTCGTCATTGATCTGGAAGACAGGCATCCGAGAAGCGATACGGCGGGTTTGATAACGCCGCGGGTCGGTAACCTTACCGACCGTCCAACCGGTCCAACTATGCTCAATGCCTACGGTGTCCCCGAAGTCAAATTCCTCAGTAGTCTTTGCGCCGAATTCGCCAAGGTCTGCACCGACTTTCGATTCCTTTTCAAAACCGGGAATTTCGTGGCAACCGAAGCATCCGTAAGTCTTGACGAGTACCTCACCCTCTGCCGCATCTACTTCACCGATGGATTCGGTAATTGCATCAGCGGTTGCCTGCTGTAAACTCATCAAGTATGCGACGACGTTGTCAATTTCGCGGGTACTTAATCGCAAACTCGGCATACTCGTATTTGGATCATACGCTTTCGGGTCGCGAATCCACTGACGGAGATAATTGGGAGTGACTTTCGCGCCGACGCTATCAAGTGCTGGGGCAAAATCGCTTCCTAAGCTATCAACGGCATGACATGTGAGACAACCAACCGTTTTAACCGTCTCCTCACCTGCTTTAATGGCACTTTCAGATTTGGAATAGTTTACAGAGGATTCATTTAGGCTTGGATCACTCATTGTTGCAAGGTAAGCCGCAATAGACTTCACCTCATCAAAGATGCGTAGGACATAACTATCAGGATACGGATATTTAGTGCCATCGTCCGTTTCAACGACGATACCGTCGGGGGTTTTGGTGACAACGCCGGTGCGCATCCCACTGTTCTTGAGGTAAACGACCTGACTCATGCCGTCAGCGGGGAAGAAATTCGGCATTGTCGTATTTGGCAGATACGCTTCCGGTTTTTTAATCCAACTTTCGAGCCAAGCGGTATCCTTGACTTTACTGCCGACTTTCGCAAGTGACGGACCGACTTTGTTGATGTTTTCGATTGCACTATACCCTTCTACGGCATGGCAACCGTGACACCCAAGATCTTCAAAGAGTGCCAATCCCTTCGTCAGATTTGGAGCATAGTCTTGTGGTGCATCTGTTTCAGGATTCACGCCGTAATCTAACATCATTACACCATCATGGCAACGCCGACAGTTAGACTCCATATATCCTTTTGTCTCTTCGGATGTTCTGCCGGTATGTTCATCTAACCCGAGGACAGAACTGAGCCAGTATTCAGCATGTGTTAGCGCGTGAGCGTCTTTCGCTGTCAGTGCTTGCCCCTGTCCACCGTGGCACGGTGTGCACCCAAATCTATCAACCGGGTGTTTCGCGAGGAGCACATCAAGATGCGGATGCGTCTGAAGGACAGAACGGTAGCCGGTCTCATAAGCGATCTCGACTTCGCCAAAAACATCTACGTCACTGAAGGTAAGCGTCCCATTTTCTTCTAATGTATATTCATCTGCTTCTGCATCAAACCCATCAATTATGACACTTTCACTCCCGACTTTGACGTTTGCGTGCTTAAGTCGATGAATGACAGGATTTTCGCCATCACCTCCTACCTCAAATGTCTCTTGTGCGGATTGTTCGTACCCGCTCTCATCAGCAGAGAAGTGGCATGTAGCACACCTATCTGCGGTGTAATCAAAATCTTTAAGGTAATGTTGAACAATGGTTCGCGTTTCACGGAAGGGATTTTCCAGCAGGCTGCCGAGGAAGGTTCGCTTGATGCCGCCGACGGAATCAAGCTTTTCCTGCAGACGCTCAACTTCATCATACTTTGCTTTGTCGGCTTGCAATGATTGAAGTGATGCTTGTGCAGCGGTGATACCATCAACGATCTCTGTGTCTGTGGCGTTAGATTTCTGTGCGATGAGGTAGGTGCTGAGTGCGCGCTGTGGGTCATCATTGGTTTGATAGAACTGCGCTAACGCCTTGTTGACATTCGCGAAGGTAACCTCTGCTGCCAAGACAACTTCGGTTAGTTCACCTTCAATCTGGGATTCAAGTTCAGCTAATTTCTTTTGCGACTTGTCAACAGTCGCGTTGCGTTTACCCTTTGCTTCATGGAGGCTATGCTGATATTTATAGTTGATGGCATCTGATTCGCTCTGCCGGAATTTGCGCTCCTGCAGTGCTTCGTCCAGTGCGACTTGAGCAGTCTCGACCACTTTCGTTAACCTACCTAACTCTTTGGTGTCAGGTTCTTGAGGTGTGGAAAGTTCAGGCAAAGCCAGCTTTGCATTTGCCAATTCTGCATCTGTCTTCTCATACTCATACTGATAAAACTGCTGCTGGATCTGCTTCCACGGGCGCCGGGTGATCATCTCATTCCAGAATCCCCATAAGGTTACAAGCCCTAACAGTCCGGACAGAAGAAAGAACAAAGCAGAATACGATTTATTTTCAGCAGGAATTTCCTTTTTGTTCCTCACGAACTTTACTACCTCCATTTTTTAACGACTGGGTTTCCGCTCCGTTTTTTCCTATGTCAAAAACGGGTTTTCTATGTGTCTCAACGATGTCTATGAAAATTAAAGTGGTTCAGAAGTAATATAAGAGACAACACCGAACGCCTGCGGATCTTAGATTCATGTTTACTAAACCTACTCTTTTCACGCCTTGCAACTGGTTAAAAAGCTAGATGTTAAACCACGGTGATACCCAGATGTATTTCACATTGAAGAGTATTCGCAAGATCATTTTTATTGGCAGAGCGAGCATAGTTAAAAACAGAAATGAGATGACGATATACCGAACGAGACCGAGTTCCTGCAAGAAATGACTACTGTTACGCTTCCATAAGTAGAAAATTGGACCGAGCGAGAAATAGCCTGCGACAATAATGAACCCGAAGAAGTTCGCAGTATCAGCACCACGGATACCGAAAAGATACGACAAATTCACATTTATCAGCGGAACAACAAGGTGTGGATCCCATGCTACCCACGGCGCGAAGAAGTTCCAGCCGGGCCCTCTCAAGAACGTACCGACGACCATCAAGGCAAGCCATAAAACGATAAATCCGAAACTGAATACCCCGAGCGCGAACGGACGTTCCTTGATCGTATAATAGCCTTTACCTTTTGGATTTGTGTCAATGTACGGAATAGCGATCAAACCTGCGACAATGAGGCCCGGTAGTATCACACCAGCGATCCACGGATCAAAGTAAACCAGCATCTCCTGCAGTGCAAGGAAATACCAAGGTGCTTTAGACGGGTTTGGGGTTTTCGTCGGATCACTCGGTTCTTCAAGAGGAGCATCAATCATAATCGACCAGACACCCAGCACTAACATCACAATAATAGCGCAGATAAACTCGTTCCGGCATAGATAGGGCCACACGTAGACTTTATCGTTGAGCGCAGCGTCCGATGGAACACCTGTTTTGTCAGTCTGGCGTGCCTGCCGGTATGAAAGCCAGATGAAATAGGGTATCAAAAAGAGAATAGCAACAATGGGGACATTATCCGGCTTCGTCACCAGTACTATAAAATGCTCCATACGATTCTGCTCCTTTGAAGATAGGATTGCTTGCTCGTGCTAACAGAAGCTGCGTTCCGCCATCACAAAAGATACGTTCCAGCAATTCCGTCTATAGCGGTCCAGAGATGCCTCCATCTTTACGGACACGCCAGAAATGCAAAGCCATCAAGACACTCGCCAAAAGCGGCACAGCGACGCAGTGTAATATATAGAACCTTAACAGTGTTGAGGGTCCCACAATCGTACCTGCGAGTAATGCGAACCGAACATCATTTGATTGTGTGATGTCTTGCGGGGCAAACGGACCTTCGTGTCCTAAAACCGGAGTTGCGCGTGCCATGTTTGTACCGACGGTTACAGCCCAAAAAGCCAATTGATCCCAGGGTAACAGGTAGCCAGTGAAACTTAGGAAAAATGTCACGAGTAGCAAGATGACCCCAACTGCCCAATTGAATTCACGTGGCTTTTTGTACGAACCGGTCAAGAAGACTCTGAACATGTGCAACATCACCGAAATAACCATCCCGTGTGCTGCCCAGCGGTGCATGTTCCGTAGGAGCATGCCGAACGGGATGTCAAATTCGAGGTATTGTACATCGTGGAAAGCGTATTCAGCGGTTGGACGGTAATAGAACATCAGGAGCACACCTGTGACGGCTGTCACGAGGAACATGAGGAAGGTAATACCGCCCATACACCATGTAAAGCGAAAGTTGAGTGCATGGCGAGAAACCCGAGGGGGATGGAGATGCAACCAGACGTTTTGGAGAACCTGTAAGGTGTAACGGCGCCCCGTGTCTTCATATCCGTGGCGGAATATAGAGCGCCAAATATCGGAATTCGTAATCTTTTCTTTGAGCCCTTTACGTTCTTCGTTCATATTTTTTATAGCAAGTTTCGACGTACAAATTGCAATATGACATTCAAGATGCGCGCAATAACACCGAAACGCCCTTTCTACCTGACCGGAGCCAGGCACAAATGCTCTCCTTTCTTCAGACCTTCAAAAAGGAGCTTGGGTCGGTCCACTGCCCCTTCTCACCTAAAAACTTCACAGACTTATCGATCTCGATCTGACCATCTTCTGCCAATGTAATTTTAACGCGTTCAAGGGATCGTGGTGCGGGTCCTTCGTAGTTCACACCTTCGCGGTCGAAACCGCTACCATGACAGGGGCATTTGAATTTGTTTTCAGAACCGAGCCAGCGGGGTGTGCACCCAAGATGTGTGCAAATTGTTAAGAGCGCGTAGAATTCGCCATCCTGCTTTCGGACAATCCAGACACCGTAAGGTTCTTTTTTGAACTTTTCGCTAACGCTCCCCGGTGGATATTCTGCCGGTAATCCTGCTTTAAAAACAGAGGAGGGTTCAAACAAAACACGAGGATACAGATACCGAACCAACCCGGGTCCCAAGGTCAACCCCAATGCTGCAGTGAAATTCCCCCAACCGAGAAATTTGAAAAAGTTACGTCGAGATACCACTTCTACCCCCGATTTTAGTAGACGGACGCTCACGCGCCAGTCCTACGAAATGAAAGACAAACTACCTACATTATAGCCTGATTCTAAATAAATGTCATCAAAATCTTTTTGCCTTTAACTGAAAGTCTGCCCTGCGCGGGCAACACACTCCCTAATTCCAGATTGGTTCGATTAAATGAGGCAAAAAATCCACTCAAAGCAACTTTACGTCGTGAGCGTTAAATATTATAACATGTTCTTAAAGATTTGTCAACCATTTTTTTCAATTTTCTCAGAGAACTTGAAAAAATATTTTGTGACATGCTTCCTGTTGTTCGATCAGTATCTCAACAAGATTGCATTG
The DNA here is from genome assembly GCA_047516705.1 of Candidatus Poribacteria bacterium. Classification (GTDB taxonomy): domain Bacteria; phylum Poribacteria; class WGA-4E; order WGA-4E; family WGA-3G; genus WGA-3G. The sequence goes on from JAKZUG010000503.1 coordinate 7,949, forward strand.
CTCAGAGAATAAAATATGTAAAATAAAACCAGCATAATTTCGTTCGGTTTTCTTACAATCTATGATACAATCTACCTTAGAAATTTCCTTAGTTTTCAAAAATTAACAACCGATAAACAGAGGAGAGTGAAAATGACACGCCTTACTATCAGTTTAATCATCGTAGGTTCTATGTTTGCGCAGTTCAGTAACGCTGAAATCGACCCGGAATCTATTGTCGGTGCATGGTTGTTTGACGAAACGGATGGAAAAGTGGCTAAAGATTCATCCGGCAATGGTAACGACGGTAACCTTGTTGGCGGTGCTAAATGGGTGAAAGGTCAATTCGGCAACGCCATTGAACTTAACGGAAAGGACGCTTGGGTCACCGTTCCTGAGATTGGACCGCTTGAAGACTTCACGCTCATAAAATGGTTCAATTCGACTGGAAGAGTTGGAATGTGGAGATGTTTCTTTAACCGTGACGGTTGGGAAGCTGGATTTGTCCATTATCAATTCCGGCCGGATAACAAGATGGAGATGGCTATTCACTCCAACGATCCTGTTCGACATCCGGGTTGGCCTGATTCGGAATTTACAGCAGACAAGAGTATCTTGAATAAATGGTTCCATCTCGCGGTTGCCTACAGCAGCAACGAAGAATCGGTTAGCGTCTACTTCAATGGTGAACTTGATGCGGAAGGCAAATGGGGACCCTTGTCGGGGGAATTTGGACCCGGACGCATCGGTTCATGGAGTGGCGGTGGCAGAGAGTGGGAGGGGATGTTCGATGAAATGATACTCTTTGATGTCGCATTAGAGGAAGCCGATATTCAGATGCTGATGGATAATGGGTTAGACGCGACACTGGCGGTTGAACCAGCAGATAAAGCTGCGACAATTTGGGGTAAGATTAAGCAGAACAGATAGGCCCGAATAGCAGACGGTAATCTCTGGTAGGATAGGACAGGAAATAGGGGTTAGGGCGAGGTTGAAAACCTCGCCAGCGAAGATAGTAGAAGCGGGCGTGCCCGTGGGAATACGGCGCGGTTCCAAATCGCGCCTACCAGGCCTGCGGAAAATCAGGATTACCGAAATGCATTTAAAACAGGGTTAGCCTCGGAGTATCGGGTGCTTCCTGTAATTTTTGGACCGCCTCGGCGATATCGTCAATGAGGACTTGCCGCATCGCCGTGAAATCCTCACCCTCTTGTCGTAGGACGTAAGCCGGGTTAAACGTTGCCATAGCAAAAGGGGCGTACTGCGTATCTGTAAACCAGATACCGCGTTCTTCCGTAATGCGGAAACTTCGGTGAAGAAGCACTTTCGCTGCAGGTGCGCCCATGCAGAGAATCACCGAAGGTTGTATTAAGGTGAGTTCTCCATCAAGCCATTTAGCACATGCCTTGATTTCTGATGCTTTTGGTGGACGGTTTTTCAACACACCGCCTTTAGGACTCGCGGCGCGACACTTAATGATGTTGGTGAGCCAGATGTCACTGCGCGTTAAATCATTGGCTATCAGAACTTCATCAAGCAAATTTCCAGCAGGACCTGAAAACGGCAGCGTTGTGTGATTATCTGCGGCGGACGGTCCCTCTGCAATAATCGCTAACTTTGCGGTGGCATCCCCGCTACCGAAAACGACGTTTGCACGGGTTTTCGCTAAGTCACAAGCCCTACAAACACTTGCCCGCGTTTTGAGGGCTTGCATCTGTGTCTGAACAGTGTTCATGTGCTCACACTCGTATCCCTGAAATTTAGGCTTACCCAATTTTCCCAGGAACCTCTACGTATTACAGGTTTCTGCTGACGAGGTTTGCGTAAGTCCTGAAGCTACACGGTGCCTCCCGAAGTCTTTGCGAAGTGAATAATGGCGTGTACTAACTGATCCGGTTGCGTCTCGGTAAACGTTAACTGATAAATGGGTTTATCCCAATTATAGTCATAATCGCTGCCGTAAGTTGCCACGCTTATCGGTAGGTAATCCTCCGGGACATGAATAAAGCAGGTGCCCGCAGCCTGTCTAAGCGGTTTACAAACGAGTAGATAACTTTGGCTGTGACTGTCCCAACCGGCAGATAGAATCTCAACACCGCCCTGTGTATAGTGCATATCCGTTGCGAGCAATTGGGGGACATCCTGTTCTTCACGGAAACAGAGTAGCTTGGCGGAACGGGGAGGGATGTTCAATAAGTTCACGCTTTGTGAAACCTTTCCGAGGTATTGACGCATCCAAAAGTCATGGACAAGGAACCCGTTAGATTCAGGAATACCAAGCGCATCAAGTTGGAAATAAACGTCGTCTTCGTGATCATTCCAATTGAAGACTGCGGCGAGATACCATGTTTCGCGAGGTGTTGAAATAGGCAGGCTCCAAACTTTGGGGAAAGCTTCGTCGTAAAGGTCTAGAGGCGTGGCAGCTTCACCTATAAGTGGGAAGATTTTCGCTAAGTGCGCCGCCCGCGATGCTGTAAGTGTCGTGATTTGGTCCGCGCAGAAAACTGTGCCCCCACTTAGCGCAGCGGCTGTCATCTCTACAATTGCCTCGTTGATAGGACGTGGTTCAGCGACAGCAAGCTCGCCAAAAAGATGCCCCCAGAGCACATTATGTTCTCGAAGATGCGCCGCATATCTGCTCAGACGATGCTTTGTACCCCGTTGATGATGCCATTGATCGCTTGCGCGGTTGGCGGCATCGCTAGTGGAAAACGGGGTGTTGAGGAGTGGAGCATTGACAGCAATGCTACCGATGCACAATGCCGATATCGCATTATATCCTGAGAGCAAAACGTTCTCTTTTGCGGAAACGCTTTCCAAACGCGCTTCATTGATTGTATCTCTCAATAATTCGACAGCGAGGCGATAGAGTTGGACGGAGGTGAGGGTGTTGTCATGCCACCGAAAGTTGTGTGCAGCATTGGTAAGCCCCGTCGTATAAGCGGTGAAGTCTACGTTGATGAATGAATGCCCACAACTGTTCACTATGTGTTTAATCTGTTCACGAATACGCAACTGCACTCCCGGATGCGAAACGTCCAAGAGTGCGACCTCTTTGCCTGTGTTCGGCAGATGGATTGTGGCAGGTTTGTATTCGTTATGCGGTGCGCGCCTACGTGGATGTCCTCTTCTTTCTCGATCCGGAGACTGTTCCTGTATGCAATAGTCTGGGTGGTTCTGTACAAGTTCTGAATCAAGTGTCACAGAGATCGGATTAAACTGGACACCCGTTTTGAAACCTTTTGCTTGAATCTGATTGGCAGTCGCTTGCATCTCCTCCTGGTTTTGTAAACCTGATCCTATTTCCAATTGAATATAATTGATACCGCCCGGGTAGTTCGGTTGAAACAGAGGATTCTCGGGGAGAGCGTCTATTTGGGTTAAGATAGTGCTCGCGTCAAGTGGTAATGGCGTATCGGAAAAAAACCACATAGCAAGTGGTTTATCGGGGACAGATGCGGTTTGAACTTCCGCGAGAGCACTTTTACTTTTCTCCGCCATGCGGGCAGTATAGTGTTCATACGCCGCCTTAGCACCGCCTGTAAAGTTGATATAGACAGTTTCAGAGAAGATTTCCTCGCCAGAGTCGCAGCGCTGCACACACTGATGATAGAGTGCCCACGGATTAACGCCCGATACCGATGCCTTTTTCGCATTGGATTGTGAACGTTGTCCACCATTCCCTTGACAACCAACCTGAATTCGGGGCCACCACTTCTCAGTAGTTAGGAAACCGAAGACGAGTGCCTTGCCAGTCTGTGTATCGTGAAGCACACCATCATGGCTGGGATGCATAGCATCAGTCTCGCTGAGAAGGAATCCGTCATAGAGTCTTTTACTGACACCCGGGGAGACGGGAGGCATATTGATAAAGAGGTGGCACTCCGATGGTGTTGCACCAAGCAAAACGGCACCGCGATTTGCTGAAACACCGAGCACTGTCACGCTGTCGAGTTGCAACCGTTCAGGTTTTAGGTTTTCAACACCAACTTTGAGATGTATGGCCGGATGCGCGCTATAACAATTGAGGTAGGTATTTATCCGAATGCCCTTACCTGTCGCCTCATGTGAGAAACGGACCTGATAATAATCACCGAAAGCATCGGTTTTGGGAAGCTCGGTAATAAATTCGCGGGTGCCAGCGTCTTCGGTTCCGATGACAGTTCCATCGTCAAGGGTTACCTGTGTACACCCGTTTTGGATAATTGTGTCACCGCTTTCATCAATATAATCCCAAGTTCCTTTTGAAAGGTTGAATTTAATCTCAAATTTATTGTGGTTTATCACGGCCAGGTTCCCCTGCCGTGAGACTGCTATATCATCTGGTCTCATCCATTAATTTCCTTTTTCATCTTGGCACAAGTGTATAGACTGAGCTTGGACAATTTTGCGGGAAACCCTTAAAATTCGGCATACACCATGATTTACATAGAAGCGACAACTGCCCGACAAGATATGACTACTGTCTGTTCATCCCGAGCATGTGAAAGCGAAAAGGAGTCTCCAGGGGAGAGGAAGAGAACATCATGCCGTTCAAGTGTATGCGTCTCTCCACTACCATCCGTCACTTCAGCACATCCATCCTTTAGCACATAAATTGATTCGCTGTGTATCGGTTCGTGCGTAAAATGTTGCCCCTTGTCAAGACAGATGTAATCTAAGGAGAGATGTACAGAGCCTTTTTGCGGCGAGACGACGCTTCGCCAATCGGCAGCTTTCCCGAACACAGGCCCACATCGCGCCATATTAAGCACCTGAACGTTGCTCCGATGCCCATCTTGTGGCGTTGGGGCTTCATCTGGTGTATCCCGTTCGCCTCGGTAGAGTGCCATATCCGGCGGAGCTTGGAAACTAATCAAGCGTGCCTTGTTCAGTGTGGTATTAACTGTTCCGTGGACCTCGCCTGCAGGCACAAAAATAACATCCCCTGCATCAATCGGTGTATAAACACTCCCTTGCCGGATAGCACCCCCACCTTCCAAGACGACAATCGCGTCTTCTGATGCGTCATGATAGTGCTGTGTAAATTCTTGACCGGGAGCGTGGAGTCCGTGGTTCAGTGTCAACTGTGTCGATCCCATATCTGGATGTACGACACGCCAATTTTTGCCTTTGCCCATTTGAAACGGGGTTCCGGATTGGAGGTTCAAAATCTTCATTTTTTATGTCTATGCCCAGTGCGTAAAGGGTAGCGTACCTTAATAATAACAGGACTTACACAAATTTAGCATGCATCGTGAAATTTTTTCGTTTTTAACGCCCTAAATCCCCTTATCAGGGGACTTATAAAGCAAGTGCATAAGTCCTAAATAAATAATATATAGCTTAAAGATCGACGGTTTCTTTTTCATAAAATGATACTACCGTATCCCCATAATTCGCCTGCCGACTCCGTGTCAAACTTCCGACCGTGTCAGGTACCACAAACTGCTTTGCATGTTCAACAAGCAGCGTGCCGCTGGTGCGGAGCAGTGAGTTCTCAGCCAACAATGTTAAACAGGCGGTGTATAACTCTGAGCTGCTCTGTAAACCTGCTGCATAGGGCGGATCGAAATAGATAACTTCAAACACGGCAGCCTGTTTCTGGAGATATGTAATCCCTTTCACAGCATCGCGACGGAGTAAAGATATTGTATCAGTTGGCTTGCGAGCTGCGCGAGGTTCAGTAGTAAGTCCACATACCCGAAGGTTTTGTTCTATAATCTGGATGCACCGCGGATCGCGCTCCAAAAAGGTGACATGCTTCGCGCCACGGCTCAACGCTTCAATTCCCATATTCCCCGTACCGGCACAAAGGTCGAGAAAATTCGCATCAATTACCTGTTCTCGCAGCATACTGAAAACAGATTCTTTGACTCGATCCGAAGTCGGGCGTACAAGACGACTGCCCTTCGGTGCAACCAAACGTCTCCCTCTGAATGTGCCAGCGATAACTCTCATGGTTTGAATGGTTGTCAGCTGTCAGTTACCGGTTAAGAGGGTTTCTATAAAATTCACGCATACTTGGAGGTATCACGGATACAATCCGCTCCTACAAGGAGGCGGTGGATTGTTCGGGGAAAGCCGCGTGTAGGCTTTCCAAAGACCGTCTTAACTAACGACTGACAACTATATTGCCTTGAACAACTCCTCTATAACAGTTCCATCGTCGACGACACGAATCGGTCGTCCGGAGCGGGAGTAGTTCTCTTCACTACCATCAATTCCAAGTGCGAAGCAGAGCGATGCGAAAAGGTCAGGTACACTGACAGCATCACTGACAACTTCGCTACCATTTCCATTGGTACCACCGACTGTCTGTCCACCGCGGGTCCCACCGCCTGCGACGACAGCCGACCAACCGTTGGTATGATGATCGCGTCCATCGTTTTCGTTAATTCTCGGTGTACGTCCAAATTCACCAAGCCAGAGCACAATCGTCTCGTCAAGAAGATCCCGTTCGGACAAGTCCTTCAGGAGCATCGCGAACGCAGGATCTACCATATCAAGAAGTTCTCCGGTTCGTTCAAAGTTGTTTTGGTGAGTATCCCATCCATCAAGCGAGACTTCTACAAATTTGACTCCGGATTCCACGAGTCGGCGTGCCATGAGACACCCTTGACCGAACTTGTTCATACCGTATGCTTCGCGGATGGCGATCGGCTCTTCGTCGAGTCGGAAAGCATCTATTTTCGGGGAATTGATGAGTTCATCTGCTTTCTTATAAATCGCTTCGTGCGCTTCCGTGCTGCGTCCCGTCCGTTTCGTGATAAAATCTTTTTCAATTGTCCTGAGCATCTTGAGCCGTTCGCGAAAACGGTGGGTGTCCATCTGCGCAGGATACGAAATATCCTCCACAGGGCTCATTGGATCCTTAACGACAAACGGATCGTGCGTTGCGCCGAGAAAACCACCCGAGTATGTCGGCGAATTAATGTTAACACAACTCGGCAGGTCCAAAAGTGCATCTTCAAGATAATAAGAGGTGATCGACCCGAGGGTAGGATGCCGCACTGCACCACCAGGGGCGTACCCCGTATGTAGCAGGTAGCGGGCGCGTTCATGATTTCCTTCCCGCGAAACCATCGAACGGATAATAGAGAGATGGTGTGCTTGCTCCGCAACATTCGGGAGATGTTCGGACACCTGAATGCCTTTAGCACTTGTGGGAATCGCCGCAAAGGGACCACCATTTTTGGTGCCCGGTTTGGGATCAAATGTATCTAACTGGCTGGCACCGCCACTCATAAAAAGAACGATACAATGCTTCGCGCGCGGCACTACATCCTCAAGCTGCGCGAGGCTGCTGGAACCGAAATGCTGCATCGCAATAAGTCCCAGAAAGCTACTGATACCACCTTTGAAAAACCCGCGCCGTGAGATCTCTTTATGCCATAATTCCGGTGTGTCGTATTCCGGCACCCATAATTTTGTGTCCATCTCCACCCTCCTGAATTATTTCGTCCATACTATTTTAACACGATTGCGTCTTTATAAACAAGGGAAAAATTTTAAGCGATTTTCAATTAGGCTATTTCATGCTTTTGAGACTCATACGCATCCCAGACATCTGTTGATCGTATCTGTGCAGACGCACGGGTTATAGACAAAATATGCTCTATATTTGGAGAACTGGAGGGAATTATAAGGATTGAGAGTGCCGCCGATAACACCAGCACACAGAGTAAACTAAGTGTGAAATAACTGAGGAAAGATAGGAACTTCATAGGGCCTAAACCTCCCAGGGAAAAAGCCCGTATTTTGGGAAGTTTCTGCTTAAGCGAGGGTGAAACAGAAACTTCCTCATTTTGATTCGTCAATACACCTTAGGATTCGCCGTTGTGTGAAAATTTTTAGGCATTGGAGCTCCCACACATCCTCCGTCTCATCGCGTCAAATGTTTGAGTGTGTCTGACACCCATCAACATTCACACAAGCACCTGTTACAAGGCTTGCACGTTCCGACGCGAGAAAGACGACGACATTCGCGATTTCCTCCGGTTTCCCGAACCTACCGAGCGGCATATCGCTCTTCACAAAGGCTTCCATCGCCTCCGGATCTGCCGCCATGCGACGCGCCCAACCGCCACCGGGAAACAGGATCGAACCCGGGGCGACGCTATTCACACGGATATTGTCTGGTGCGAGCTCTTTTGCCAATGACTTGGTCATA
>JAKZUG010000504.1:0-2685 GCA_047516705.1 Candidatus Poribacteria bacterium
CGACACGTGTAAACGCTTCTGTCCAATGTAATCTGCCCGACTCCACTATGCGAAAAGTAGACGTATTAATGCTGTTTCAGAATAATACGTTGGTACGCAGATTCACTGCCGGAAGTGGCGATGTACATATCAATTTGCCCGCCGTGAACCTTCCGATGACAGTGTTCGTAGCCGCCGATGGTTGCGCTGCACACATTGAACGCAATTGGGTACCAACACAAAGCGAACTTGCCGTTGAAATGCAACCTTTACCGGAAGGAGGCTCAATCCTCTTTCCAAAAGGAGAAGGCAACGTTCCAGGCTTGTCAGGAAAACTAAATCTGATTAGTGACTCTTATAACCGAGTTTCCCTCTATACCTTCAACATCGCTATTAACCAAGGGCAACCGCAGCCAATTTATTGCGTTCCAGGAGAGTATCTACACCTGACTGATGCCGATGGTAGAGAACTGTTGGTGTGCATCGTTGCTATTGTCGGTAGAGCGGCACTGCTGGAATATCGCGCTTATACCAAAGGAGATGTAAAATGACAGTGAAAGAATTAATGGAACTTCTCGAAAAATACCCAGATGATTTGCGAGTCGTCGTCAACGGTTATGAGGACGGCTATGACGATATCTCACCAGAACGGATTTTCACCAGAAAAATACAGTTAGATGCCGGAATCCATGACTGGGAAGGACAACACGGCGATCCGCCCTATGAGAGTGAAGCAGCGGCTGATGATGCCAAAATTGTAGAGGCTCTGGTTTTCTGCCGCGCTCCGTATTATTAAAGCGGTTCGGAAGCAACTGCCGGAGGTAGGTTACGATGTTTGATTTTCCCGATGAGTGGCAACTTCGATCCATAGAAGATAGCATGAAAGCAATCATTGACTATCGCGGTAAAACACCGCGCAAAACGTTATCTGGTATTCCGCTAATGACAGCAAAAATTGTCAAAGACGGTCGAATAATAACCCCAAATGAATTCATAGCTATTGAAGGTTATGATTCATGGATGAATCGGGGACTTCCAGAACCGGGTGACATCCTCATGACAACGGAAGCCCCCTTGGGTGAGATCGCACAACTTGATAGTCGTAAAGTTGCCCTTGGTCAACGACTTATTACTTTGAGAGGCAAGCCTGAATTGCTAAACAACACTTACCTCAAGTTTGCGATGCAAGCAGCGTTTGTGCAAAACCAGTTGAAGGCGAGATCTACAGGCACTACTGTTCTGGGCATTTCTCAGCGTGAACTTAGAAAGGTTGAAATTCCACTTCCACCTCTGTTTGAACAACGCCGTATCGCTCACATCCTCGGTACACTTGATGAGAAAATTGAACTCAACCGACAGATGAATGAAACACTGGAAGCAACGGCACGCGCAATTTACAAATCGTGGTTTATTGACTTTGACCCTGTGAAAGCAAAGGTAGAGGGGTGCAAACCTGCATGCATGGACACCGAAACCGTCGCCTTATTCCCATCAGCGTTCCAAGATTCTTCGCTGGGGAAAATTCCACAAGGGTGGAAAGTTACAACGATTGATGAAACTTTTAACCTTACAATGGGACAATCACCGCCTGGATCCACATACAATGAAGATGAAAAGGGCATGCCATTTTATCAAGGGCGAAAAGATTTCGGTTTTAGGTACCCAACGCGACGCGTTTATTGTAGCGCACCAAAACGATTTGCTAAAAAAGGTGATACGCTTGTAAGCGTTCGTGCCCCTGTAGGCGATATTAATATGGTTGAGGAAAAGTGCAGTATAGGTCGCGGTGTAGCAGCAATAAGACATAAAAGCGGGAGTCGATCTTATACCTACTACACCATGCAGTCTTTGCAGGAAGTTTTTTCTCGTTATGAAGCAGAAGGGACAGTTTTTGGAGCGATTAACAAGACAAACTTCCAAACTCTTTCTCAACTCAGACCATCCGATGAGATTATTGAAGCATTTGAACGTCTCATTTATCCTTTGGATCAATCTATTGAGAATAACGAAAATGAATCCCGCACACTTGCCCAAACCCGAGACGCATTATACCATATTAACCCGATTCGTAGCGCGAGGTCCCCGTGCCTCGCAACCGTGTGCTATATCAAAAGACGTCAAATCAAGTTAATTTGGTATTACTGCCAAAACTATTGTCCGGAAAAATTCGTGTGGATGATGCAGCTGAGATATTGGAGGTAAAAAATGGCGGAAAATCCTAAAGTTTTTATTTCATATTCTCATGATTCGCCAGAGCATAAACAGTGGGTATCCGAACTCGGCGCGAGACTTCGTCGCAAGGGTATTGATGCAACACTCGACCAATGGGACCTCGGGCTGGGGCATGATGTAACACGATTTATGGAACGGGGCATCGTGGACGCTGATAGGGTGTTGGTTATATGCACGGACAAGTATGTGAGCAAGGCGAACACTGACGAAGGTGGCGTTGGCTACGAGCGAATGATTGTAAACGCAGAACTTGTTCAGAATTTAGGGACAGACAAATTTATTCCTATCATCCGTCAGGCATCAGGAAAAGAAAAAACGCCAACATTTTTAGGGACACGAGTTTATGCTGATTTTACAAATGACAATCAATTTGATGCGGAGTGTGAAAAGTTAATTCGTGAACTTCACGAAATGCCAATCGTCCAAAAGCCTCCTTTGGGAAAAAGCCTATTCCCTCCTGCAGAATTAGACACG
>JAKZUG010000505.1:0-5674 GCA_047516705.1 Candidatus Poribacteria bacterium
CCACAGAGTATAACACAGTTTTAAAATATTGCGTAAGTCCTATTAAAGATACTCCTAAAAAAGTTAGGCGGGAAATTTATGATAGGTTTGATAGGTTAAAGGAAGTCCATCTCATAGTTGTGGGTGTCAGTAGCGAAAAAATTAACAATCGTCGTGAAAATGTAACCGGTGTGGGCGACCTTACCCCTTTTGGAATTAACTATTTTGAAGAGAACTTATGGAGCGCACGAGCAGGTTATGCCATGGTTCCTGCATCAGGTGCCTCAGGTAGTGGGTTTGGTTGGGAGGTCATTGCGCATGAACTCGGTCACGCCTTTGGTTTACATCACGATTTCCGAGATGCAAGCTACCTGATGTCCTACGGTAGAGCCAAAAATCGATTGTCCGAAGGCAATGCTGAATGGTTGGATAAAAGCCGTTACTTTAATCCCGATCAACTGTTTTTTGATGAACCAGTGACAATTGAGATAGTCGCTTCTTCAGTCAATCCTTCTAAGTCGAAGGTTCTCCGATTTCATCTCAAAGATGTTGATGGTCTCCATCAAGCAAGGTTGCTAATTCCTCCGACTGCGGATACGCCACCGCCGGGATACCAGTTGGACGAAAATCCAGAAGACAATAAGAGACGTTGGAAAAGGAAGCAGAGAGGAAAATTCTTCGTGCTGCATGACTACCGATCTCTGAATGCCCAGAAAGAGGCGACTGTTGAATTTAACTTACCAGAGTTGAGAAAGAACAGTGTTGAACTTCGGATTATTGATGTACACGGCAACATCACTTATCGGACATTTGATCTCAGTGAAGATATAGCAGGTTTGGTAAAATAGTGAGGCTGAAGTGCAATTCAAATCTTTGATCTGGTTTTCACCCGGGGGTCCCCATCCGTTACTGCCTTACTATAGTAAAATCTACAATTACTTGGACATTATGGATAGGCGGGGTTAGAAACCCCGCCAGCGAAGGAAGGGGTTGTTCCCTAAAGTGTCAACATATTTTTCGATTTTACTATATTATTACCCACAAGTCAGATTGGAGAGACCATGTCTATAGGTATAACCCACACAAAACGGTTCCAACTTCTTGTGGGAGGGGTTTGCAACCCCGATTTATGACAGAAAACTGCTCATTTTGAGAAATACATATATTTCCAAGGTGTCTCTGTTGGTAGTCAGGAAACCCTTTATTGCCTGTCTGCGTAAGTCCTAATTAAAAAGGAAACCACATGCCCAAAAAAATCGCCATCTTCCCAGCGAGTTTCGACCCCGTCACGAACGGTCATGCCGACCTCATTGACCGGATTTGCAACCTCGGTGTTTTCGATGAACTTGTCGTTGCTATCGGTGTTAACCCTGCCAAGCCTGCACGTTTCACACTTGAAGAGCGTACCGAGATGCTTGAAACCGTCATTCAACCGTATCCGCAAGCCACGATTGACGGTTACACCGGATTGACGGTACACTACGCACAGGCACGCGGCGCTTGTGCCATCATCCGTGGACTACGTGAGATTTCAGATTTTGAATGGGAATTCAAGATGGCACGGATGAATCAACAGATCGCGCCAGACATCGACACCCTCTTTATGATGGCAAACACGCAGTACGCGCATATCAGTTCAACACTCGTGATGGAAGTCGTGCAGATGGCACAGCGAAAGTTAAGCGAGGAGAAGTTACGGGAAATGGTACCAGAAATCGTCGTCGAATTTATCAAGAAAAAATTTGATGTCTTGTGAGTTGCGACGCGCTCGAAAACCGCACCTATTACTGTTTACTGTAAAGTTTTTGATATTAAGAATCTCTTTTCTCTTGTGGGAGGGGTTTGTAACCCCGATTTACGCACCTTCTATTGTAAATTCCTAAAACCGAGTGTCCCAACTCAGACTCACATTGAAGCCCGGAGCGTTTACACCAGATCCGTGCGGACGATACCGCTGATCGAGTAGGTTTTCAAGTGCCAACGTCAAACGTGTGGATTCAAGAAGTTTGACCCCGCCTCGGATGTTAACCGTCCACCATCCGGGTGTGCCAGCATCTACTGCATTGCCGTTGTCGTCGAATTCGACTTCCGCTGGGTCGCGCGTTTTACCGGGTATCCGTGGATCACGGATGTCGCTCTGGTTCAGCCGTCTCTGTTCTGCAGCACCCCGTACAAAGAACGTTGCCCAAATCTGCATATCCTGCGGTTCCCACTGAATCCCAATGATTCCGTTCAACGGTGGCTCTCTACGAGTGCGTGCTTCCCACGGCTTATCCGGATCGGGTGCTTCACCAGCAATCTTGAGGACTTCCCCACGCAACAGTGTCGCATTACCGTAGACCGACCAAGCAGGGAGAATCGGGATGAGTCCTGCCAATTCAATCCCTTGAAACTCTGCTTCATCAACGTTATCGAATACGAGTACGTCGATACCCTCGTATTCTTTGATCAGATCTTGATGGAGTTTGGGGAGTGTCTCACCTGCGTACGCCTCTTGGACAGATCTGCGCGTAACCAAGCCGCTAATCCGGCTATGGAATAGTGTTAATGCACCACGGAAGTAGGAGTGTTTCGCCTTGAGTCCGCCTTCAATTGTCCACGAGGTTTCAGCATCCAAATCCGGACTCGGTGCCGTGACACCCTCATTGGTGACTTCCACCGCTGTTGTATCATTCAACGAAGGGGCGCGAAATGCTGTTCCAAAGCTGCTTACAAAGTTCAGTGAATCTGTCAGACTGACGACGATTCCCGCGCTACCGGTCAAACTGCTATCAAATACATTGAATTCGTCGAAACTCGGATCGCGTAGGTTGAGGTCAGCATTTGTTTGGTAAAATGTTGCACGACCGCCGAGGATCAATTCGACTCGCTCATGTAGGGTAATTTCATCTTGAAGGTACAGACTCGCATCCCAAAACTGAGAACCGTTAATGAAACGCCCAAGGTCCTCGTCAACATCTTCCTTACCTGTTTTGGTATCTGTATTGACGGTACGACTCTGTAGCATATCCAAGTAGAATTCTCCACCACCGACCACGCGTTGACGCGGAAGGACTGAGCTGACCGCTTGCGTGCTTAAGCCGATGGTGTTAACCGTGTCGTATCGCTGCCGTCGAGATGTTGAATCAAGTGCCACCTCGTTCCGTCCCTCTTTTTGGCGATGATAGGAGGCAGTAAGGCGGAATGTGTCAATGACGCTTTCTACTGGCGTGACGATGTAGTTAGCATAAATGAGGTCTCGGTCTTGCGGTTCAAAAAAGAATTCGTCAAACTCCTGCGGTGCGATTTTATCATACCGCGGTGTTTGCGGCTGTCGCCACATCTGGTAGGCAACGTTGATAGTACTTGTATCGCTGAGTTGATACGCAATTTTGGCATCAGCATTAAAGGCTCTCCACCCCAGAGGACCCTCATTATCAATGAGCCATTTCTCAGGAATATTATCTTTTGACAACTTACCCACCTCGTCATAGCCATACAGTTTCACGCCACTTGGCATTTCGTTCACGATTTCAAACTTCCGATTTTTGTAGTGGAGGTCATACCCGCTGCCGGGGTTCATATCACCGTAGTCTTGCACGCCACCGCTAACGATAAATCCGAATCGTCCTTGGTTTCCTGTTACCTCCAGTCTACCGAGTCGCTCGTTTGTAGCAGTCGAATAGCGGGCGAGGAGTCGTGGATGTATGTCCAAAGTTTCCTGTGATGGATTGATCAGGACCGCCTTTGTAAAGAAACTGACAACGCCACCCATTGCACCGCTTCCATATAACACGGAACTTGAACCGAGTAACACCTCTACCCGATCTAACATTTCTGGTGCGATGGTTGCGGTGTACTGATTTGGTCCTGAACGGAATGTTGAATTGTTGAGGCGAACCCAATCGACTTGTATCAACGTCTGGTAGCCGGTTAAACTTCGGAGCATTGGCGAGCCTTGTCCGACCGTTGACTGCTGTGCGATAACACCAACGGAATCACGAAGTAGGTTGGACGCGATGTCTGCGTTCGTCCGTTCCAACTGTTTTAGGTCAAGGACGGTGATGGCGTTAGGCGTTTTGAAAGGCTCTTTTTCAGCGCGTGTAGCTGTCACCGTCACCTCCGGCACCTCCACAACTTTCTCCTCCTCCACAACTTTTTTGTCAGTATGTTTTTTCGCGAACGTAGGTGGAATCCAAATTACTGATAGAATTAAGTTTGTAATGAGAAAAAGATAAAGCGATTTTTGCATGCTGGCCTTCTCCTTCGGATTTTACTTTTCTGTGTCCTTGGCATTCTACGCCAATTCTACGCCATATACAACCTTAACGTTGTATGGTATGCAAATTGTATGCCACCCAAAATTTTGCATAAAATCGGCATATCGCAATCCGTTTCCGCCATAATTTGTGCTATAATGTTCATTTATTGAACAGTTTTTATCAGATGCTATACAGCATATCCGAATCCCGAATCGAAAATTAACGCTTGCATTTTGCCATAGGTTGTGATAGGTTACATTACATAACTTCGTGGATTCAAAAGGAGAATTCAACAAATGGCACGTTTCAGGTTGAGCCTTATTTTGATGGCATTCGCTATACTGTACAGTGGAATCGCTGCATCACAAGATCAAGCCATGTCAAAAGGAGGTACGATCCTTGGGCATATTAAAGATACAACACTTCTTGAAAATCCATTTAACGGGGTTCGGGTAGTGCTTGTAAACGCAGACGGTGCAGAATTTGAAATGCAGTCTGATGCAGACGGTGCTTATGAACATGCTGGTTTACCTGCTGGTCGCTACCTCGTCAATATCTACAAACCAGGATACGAAGATCGTGTAGGAAAACCCGTCTCAGTCATTGATGGTGGACACCATTATGTACCAATGACGATGAACAAATCCGAAAATATTGTAAACACGCTCGGGAATTTTCTCGGTGCTAATAGACACCGAAGTGGTGTGCTCCGGTGCAGCGTTTACAGTAACACGAAACCTGCTGTTCCACTTGAAGGGATTGAGATTAAAATCGCCGGTGATGGGCCTGATCCGCTGGTAGTAACCAGCATCTCGAACGCGCGCGGACAATACCGGAGCGATGGGTTGCCCCGCGGTAGTTACACAGTGATAGTCGATAAAGACGATTACCACGTCGTCTGCCCGATGACTGTTTACAAGGACAGAATTACCAAGGTCCATATACAACTCCCAGCTCCCAATAGAATCGTAGATTCCAACGTTCCACCAGCACAGGAGTCAGACAAGTTAAAGGGAAAGAATATTATCCGTGGCAAGATTCGTGAGATGATCCCCTTTCCGACCCTGTTGAGTGATGTTAAAGTCGAAATTCGGAGTGTAGATGGAATTGCCTTTAAAGGCACGACCAACGCCGATGGAGAATACGAATGTATCAGATTGCTAGCAGGTCGCTATCTCATTAACCTCCATAAAGATGGATACATTGACAGAGAAGGGATACCTATAATTGTTGCGAATAATGGGAATCACATTGCGGCTGTTGTTGAAGAAGATATGTTTGCCAGTTATGTCGCGGTTGCAAGTGGTGGTCTCCTTGAACTCACGCACGGAATGCGGAAACAATAGAATTGCTTAGTAGCCGTGCTTGCAAAATGTCCTTACTGGAACCGGTTTGCTGGGCGTATAACGTAAGTTATACCATTTCTATTTGGATAGTTCTCATAACAGGTAGTC
>JAKZUG010000506.1:0-15201 GCA_047516705.1 Candidatus Poribacteria bacterium
GCTACAAGTGGAGACCTTTTATCGAACTCACGTTACATTACCTGCTCCAAAATAACGATGTCCCCAGGATTCCACGACTGCGCGATGATGTAAAGCTTACCATCAATCTTACGAATCACTGCGCCGTGCAGATGCTGGAAGGTTTCTACACCCAATTCTTCTTTTAACATAACGGTTGAGACGAGATTGTTTCCTTCCAATATATAAAGCGGCGCGCCTTTATCTTTATTCGGTCCGAAAAGGCACGCGACAACAGCATACCCGGCTTCATAATCAATGCTGCACGGGAATGAGCCTTTGATAAGTGAAAGTGTTTCCAGATAGGTGCCATCAGGTGAATAGCGTTCGATTTCCGCATTTGCCCGATCGGAGGCATCCAATCGGTTTGTTCCATAAGGCACCGTGATGTGATGCCCTGTCCCGAACTGTCCGGGTTCATCGCCTTTACCACCGAACGCTAACGGATACCAACTTGCTTTAAGCGGTTCAAGACTCGTGAGTTTCGCGCCCAGAATATAATCTAAATCGGAGTAACCCGTCGTAACGTAAAGCATTCCATCAACATGCGTTACGCCGGTAGGAACAAACTTACCGCCTTCGCTGAAATAAGTATTGACCGCCTGATGCTTGAAATCCATCATCGCGTCCGGTGCTTCCAATGTATGCACGAGTTTCCCATCTAATGTCGTCGTGAAGATTTTACCAACATCGTTTGCTGGGAAAGAGAGGTAGGTCGTACCACCGGATGTTGTCCAGACGGTTGCGTAGTGTGCGTTGGCTTCTTTCAACCCAGTAGGCGTTTCGATGAGGCGCGTAGTTTTCAGGTCAGCACTGATTTGGATGATGCCGACTCCCGGCAGCGCAAAGTAGGTTTCGCCTTTGCCTTCCCGTCTGTCAACGTCAAATCCGCCGTGCGCCTTGTCAATCGCGGCAACGACTTCCGCTGGGAAATGATCGCGTGTATAGAGGACTTTGAACTTAAGCGCGCCTTGTCCACTGGTGAGTTTTGTATCCGGTGCTGTCTCGTGATGCGCGACGAACTGAAACCTTTCCGTCTCAGTTGGTGGGTGTTCTGTTACGTGTGCATAAGCGTGTCCGATTATAAAGGTAACAGCCACAATTAAATAGAAAACCTGTCTCATTCCGAAATCTCCTCTCTATGCTTGTATCATCGCTCGAAAGTTCTTGGTAAATTCGCAGCTGCGCGCAATGCTCGCCACGTCTTCCATCTTATATTGGACGACCAGGGGACCGGAAAAACCGATCTCCTTCAAACCTCTCGCAAACGTCTCAAAATCGAAAACGCCACCACCGGGTTCACCGCGGTTGCTCCCCGATACATGTACATCACCGAGGCATGTCTTCATCGCGTGTGCCGCTGCGTGTGGTTCTGCACCATCGTTGAAAAGATGATACGTATCGCATGTCAAATAGACAGGCAATCCTGTGTTCTCAATGAATGTAACACCTTCGCGGTAGTTATCAAGCGGACATCCCTTTTCAAACTCAAGCGCGATTTTCATTCCGTTTTCATCGCACGGGACTACCATCTGAGTAAGGTTATCAGCAAGTGCGTCCAGAGACGCTTGTCGCGAAACACCTTCTGATGGGTTTACCCACACCCCGATGACATCGGCGTGGAATCGTCGTGCAACCTCAAGCACAATCTTAAAGTGTTGCAACGCCTCGGCTTTTCGGGCAGGTGTAGTCAAAATATGGTTGCCGAAACCGATTGTCGGCGCGACAAGTCCGTGTTTCTCGGCGAGGTTCACTGCGTCGTCTATCTCCGCGGTCGAAAGTTCACCGAGAAAACCGGAGTTTACCGGAATATTGATGCCCTCGTAGCCTGCATCAGCGACGAGATCAAAAATTTCAGCACGCGTAAACTTGCCTAATGTGCCAGCGTAAGGGTCGTAACAAACAGTTAACATTTTTCCTCTCTATAAACATTTCGCCCTTATAGGGCTAAAGCGGGTTGGGAAGTTCCCCGAGAGCCTTGATGCATTGCTACTTCAATCTGTTTCCTCGGGTTCGTCATAGGGGTCTTTTGTTGTCAGTTCGCCATTTGGCAATTCGTAGTAGAGGTGTCCGTTGAAATCATACACGTTCGGAATCCCTTTTTTACGGTTCTCCTCCTGTGCTTTTTTGACAGCGCGATTGCCTATTCGCAAGAACTCAAGCGTCTCTTTGTGAATATCAACGGAATCTAATTCATCTTGGCGCATTATGCCTCTCCATTGCGAATATCTCGCATAAACAGTTCAAAGGAATCTTCATTTATCACCGTAACTTGCTTGTTCTTACCAAACGCGACTTCCTGAAAGTGGTCCGCAGAATTGTAGTACAAGTGCCATCGGTCTACGAGATTTCTATAAGTATACCAAAAGTTGTGCTTACTCCGATAAAAGCGACGCACGATGTCTTCTGTGGGTACATGATGTCCACCTGCCTTCACCCGATTTCGGACACGAGCGATACACGTCTCAGCGGATTTGAGAAAGATAAAGACAATAGCGATCGAGTATCCAGCATGCTTTAACCGAGAAATTATCCGCGCAAATCCTTTTCCTGAAAGCGTCACTTCCACAGCGAAATCTGTTCCTGCTTCAATAAGACGGTGGATTTCCTGAAAGAAAAGTCGTCCTGCTTGAATTTTAACGCTATCCAAGTCCGCAGGTCTGGATATCAGTCTTTCGGCGATCGCGTCGGCACTGATATATTCGGCAACCCTTGAAGCACGGAGATATTCGGACGCGAACGTCGTTTTGCCTGACCCGTTTGGACCGGCAATAATCAGCGCATTTTTTGACAAAGGTTGCCTCGCTAACTAAGATGGCTGGGTCACTTCTTGTTCAGACAGCACTGCTTATATTTTTGACCGCTACCACACGGACACGGCGAGTTCCGTCCCACTTTCTGTGAGACTTGTGAGGCTATCGGGGTATTGCCTTGTGTTTTTTCCTGTTGACGTTGCCGTATGATAGGCATGATACTGTTCGCAGGTCGTCCCGCCTGCAGCGCAGAAGCCATCATCTTCATCGGTTCGTCAATATGATTGAAAAATTGCTTATAGCCAGCACAGAGGTAGTTCAAACCGTCTTCACCGGTAGGCGTTTTGATAAAACGGTTTTTCGGACAACCGCCATTACAGACAAATTTCACTTCGCAGCTGCGGCAGTATTCGGGGAGCGTGTCCCGTTTATCGGTACCGAATTTGCGTTGGAACGTTGAATCCACCATCTCCGCGATAGTGTTTTCCTCAATGTTTCCAACGTGGTAGTCAGGTGTAACGAAATGGTCGCAGGAGTAGAGGTCACCATTATGCTCAATTGCGAGCGCATCGCCGCAGGTCTCATTGAAAATACAGAGACTCGGCGTATAGCCCAACCACGCCTCTAACGCAACATCGAAAATCTGGACAAAAATTCTGCCGATGTCGTTTACCACCCATTCATCGAAAATCGTGCAAAGGAATTTACCGTACTGCCGTGCCGTGACGGAGCGCGGAGACACATTTTTCCCACCGAAATTCTCAACTGCAGGGATAAACTGCATAAACTCCGCACCAAGCTCTTTGAAGTAGTTATAAACTTCCATCGGATACTCGGCATTGTGGTTATTGACGACGCACAGCACATTATAGTCAACTTTGTGCTTTTGTAAGATGCGCAAACCACGGATTACCTGATCGGATGAGGAACGCCCCTGTTTGTCATAGCGGTATTTGTCGTGAATTTCTGGCGGTCCGTCAATACTTACACCGATCAAGAATTTGTTCCGTTTGAAAAACTCTCCCCATTCATCGTCGAGGAGTGTCGCGTTCGTCTGAAACGAATTCTGGATCTGCATACCCGGACGGCGATATTTCTGCTGATATCGGATCGCTTGTCGGAAGAAATCCACACCCATCAGTGTTGGTTCACCGCCCTGCCATGCGAACGTGACTTCGTTGACTTCCTGCGCTTCGATGTACTGCTTAACGTAATTTTCCAAAAGTGTGTCGTTCATCCGGAAGGATCGCGTTTCGGGATAGAGTTTCTCTTTGTCGAGATAGAAACAGTATTCGCAATCCAGGTTGCATATCGGCCCAATGGGCTTTGTCATCACATGAAATGCGCGCGGTGTGTTGTGTTGAACCATCTGATTGTCCTCTTTTTACTTGACCTCATCGTATAGATTCCAAAGATGTCTTAAAGTTTAGCATATCTCACGCGAATCTACAAGAAAAAACGGAGGTTAGTTTTGATTGTCAATCCACAATAGGGAAAATGCAGAGTCATTTAGTTCTCCTTTAGGGGGAATCTTTGAATGCTCCAAAACCGTCTGTAGGAGCGATCTCCGAATCGCGACTGCTCCGATAGAAACGCCGCAAGACCGAAAACTGAATGGCTCTGGGGAAAATGCGTTTGCTAAAAGAAAAAAGGGTGTGATATAATATTTTCTATGGAGGGAATACAGGGAACCTGTTATCCTGACATCTTCAGGACTTACGCAAATTTAGCACGCTGGGCAAGATTTCTTGATTTTTAACCCCCTAAATCCCCCTTATCAGGGGGACGGACGAAGCAACTGCGTAAGTCCTAATCTTATTAAAACTATTATGTGTGTCCCAGAAGGTTTTGGGCATTTCGTACCTCATGGAGGAGTTCAGATAAATGAAATTACTGAGTATAAGTATCGCATTGCTATTATGTCTTTGCGCCGTTTCATGGTCACTGGAAGAGAATGACCCGGCGATTGTTGGTGTATGGCTCTTTGATGGCGATGTGAAAGATGCAACAGATAACGGCAATGATGGTAAGGTTGTCGGAAATTTTAAGTTTGAAGACGGTAAATTTGGTAAGGCAGTCGTCGCAGCTGGAGGCGGCAGTATTGATGTCCAAGATTCAAAAAGCATCCAGAGCGTCAGCGACGAACTGACCGTTGCTGCATGGTTCCGAGTAGATGCCGACTCAGACACCGGTGTCAGGAAAAACGGTGCCTATCTATTAGAAGACCAGTCTGCCGGTGAACCAATCCCGGACGGGTTCTCATTCAGAGTCTGGACAGACAGCGGTATTACACCCGGATTCTACAGCAAAACAGAATTGGAGCAAAAGAAGTGGTACCATATTGCAGGGACGTACGACGGCTTAAATGTTGAGATGTACGTTGATGGCGAACCTGAAAGTGCAAAAGGTGCGTTGTCAGATGCCAACGCGGCGTGGAAACCGGAGTGGGATGGCAAGGTCGCTGCGGGTGAGGTGCTACAACTTAAATTCGGTCCAGAGTCTTTCACCGGTGCTATTGACGAGATTGTGATTCTCAGCCGTGCCCTTGAGGCAGATGAGATTCAGCAACTCCTGAACGGCTGGGATGAGGCTTTCGCCGTTGAGCCGGAAGATAAACTCGCGACGACGTGGGGAAGACTGAAAATTACCCAATAGCCTCTTCGCTGCAACAAATCCTTTTTTCGCTGTGCGAGGACGCGCTTAAGTATGGTCCTCGCACAACATCTCAAGCATCTCTTTCGTGCTTCCCTTAACCTACCAAGCAAAAGAAACGCTCAGTTATCAAAACAACGAGATCTGGGAATCTGCCGCCTCTTTGTCAAACGCCAGAATTTTCTTAATCTTACCCGGTTGTGCCCAATTACACTTTCCTGCTCCATTGAGTTGCCGCAACAAAGTGGGAATCTCTGGATTCTCAAGTGCTGTCTTAATCCGTTGTGCCTCAGTTTCGGTCCAACACGGAATAAATGCGTGCATTGCCTGATTGCCTTGCCACATCTGTCCCTCCACACTGCTCAGCACTACAGGTGTGAAATCGCTTTTCCCATACGCTTGCCAAATCACTTTGAAAGGCGCGAACGTATAAGGACCCACACCGAGCAGTGCCCACCAATTGCCTCTATTGATAGCAGAGCGGAGAAGCGTTCCTTTACGGGCTTTTAGCACCTCTTGTACATTCTGCAGGTACGCTTTTAAGGTATCCCACTGTCCAATTTCCTCCCATGTGAGCGGTTTTCCTGTTTGCGGGTGGTATGGTAGGAGAATCCATTTACTCGGTAAAGATGTGTTTTGTCGCCATATCTCCTTTGTTGCGAGTGGGTATAGAAACTGTTCAGGAAGATGTGAAGGTTTGCGGTCAAAGATGAAGACACTATTTGCACCACATGTATTTACACCCTGTCGCGGTTTTTGCTCTGGTGCCAGTCTGATTTCAAACGTCGTGTCCATATTCAATTCATCAAGGTCTTTCACAATCCGCCATGGATCTGTCGGATTTTTGAGCGGCAGTGCCTTATGCTCAACCCATTTTCCGTCCAACTCCCTAAAATACGAGACTGGGAAATCCTGTCGCGTGTCTCCCCGAAATTTCGCACAACAGTAGGATGTGCCAACGCCGTCAAACACTTTCGTCGATGTGAATTCATAGACGGTATCTACGGCAAAATCCCTACGGGAATCAATGCCGTTTAGCGATTCTCTTGCACTATAATTCCGAAATCCACTATGGGCACCATCGCCAAAAAAGAGGGATGTGGGGAGATAGAAGTATCCCATTCCGTTGTTCTTGAGTAATCTCCCCAAAACAACTTTCAGCACCAATGCCGCTATATCAACCCGAGAAGAACCCAGAAGTGTCTTCTTTCTATCCGGCACAAGTTCTTCTTGAAGGAAAAAAGGTTTTACACGCGCTTTATATGCCGTCGGTAAATCTCCGAAGTTTGCCCACGGTGGGTTCCCGACGAGGATGTCATATTTTCCGTCGTGTGCTTCTGTGATGACATCTTGGCAGAAGATTTGAGAGATAGGAAAGTCAACACCAAACTCGCGCTTAACGTTTTCTCTGAACTGCTCAAGATATAAAGGAACTATCTCAATAAGCGTCAGCCGTGACAGGCGTTCAGGGGTAATAGGGACCCCTTTTCGCTGTGCAATATGGAGCATGGCAAGCGGGAACACACCTTGTCCTGCAGTGGGATCGCAGATATGCGCACCACCAAGCCAAGCATCAAAGATGTCCCATCTGTTGATGAGCCACTCTGCCCATTTTGGTGGTGTAAAAACTTGTCCAATTTGTTCTTTCATTTGATTAAAGGATACCTGTTATCGTAGATACGTGCAACAATTAATTGAGGCTTGCGCAGTGGGTTTTCACTGTTCGCCGAGGGGCCCCGTGCCTCAGTGAACCTGCTTCTTAAGTTTCGCTGAATTATAACTTGATTATACGCATGGAGCAGAGTATAATTGGACAGGTGTAATTATAGTAACCCAAGTTGCCACTAACGGATTTTAGGCATTTCAACACGGTTTTCAGACACTTTCCCCACCCCAGAGGGGTGATATTGCTTCGCAGTGAGAATAGAAACGGTGTATTCAAGCGACCGCACCCCGGAGGGGTGCTATGTCTATAAATAGGTGGCAACTTGCGTTATAGTAATATCCTATTCTACCGATGGCGAGTGAATTATGAGTAATACCATTTCTGAATAACCGTTTCTCATTAACAAAAAACCGGTTCGTAGTTGCGCAATTCTGCGGCGTACTCGCCCAAATGCGACGTGCATTATTGCGCCTCTTACATTCGGCTTCATAGTGAGCTTCAAAATCTCTGAAATGCGAATTTATTTTTCAGATTTGGTATAAACTTCAGTATCCATTTAATATAAGCAGACTGCCCGATGAGGAAGGTGGTGGCTATCTAATTGAATTTCCGAACTTGCCCAGATGTATCTCTGATGGGGAAACGATTGACGAAGCAATAGCCAATGGAAAGGATGCGCTTTTCTGTTGGATAGAAACGGCAAAGCAACACGGCGATGAAGTGCCTCATCCACGCTCATCCTTCGGACTATAAATAACGCCTCATGTAATATCCAATAGTTTGTGCTAACAATGCTTTGAACGCAAACACCATTATGACACAAAAGATCGCTTTCGCCTATCACCCAGACTACCTGAATCACAATACCGGTCCGGGACATCCTGAACGACCGGATCGGTTACGTGCGAGTTTAGCAGCACTTCAACAAAGCGATGTTTGGGATCAATTGCACCAGATTGAACCGACACCGGCGAGTATTGAACAAATCGCTTACGCGCATAACCCTGCCTATAGTGAACATATCCGGCAACACTGCGAAAAAGAGATCCCACTCACTTACGACACCACCGTCGGATTTGAATCGTTTGATATCGCGTTGCTTTCAACAGGCGGTGTCCTGCGTGCGGCAGATGCTGTCGCAACGGGCACAGTGGAAAACGCTTTCGCTATGGTCCGTCCGCCAGGTCACCACGCTACACCGGGACAGAGCATGGGATTTTGTCTATTCAATAACATCGCTATTACGGCTCGCTATCTACAGCGGGAACACGGTGTTGGGAAAGTAGCGATTGTTGATTGGGATGTCCACCACGGCAATGGCACACAAGACATTTTCTATGAAGATGAATCCGTCTTCTTTTTCTCTATCCACCAATCACCGCTCTACCCCGGCACGGGTTCAAGTTACGAACGCGGTAGCGGAAAGGCGCGCGGTACAACACTAAATGTGCCGATGCCCGCCGGAAGTGGAGATGACGAATATATCGAAGTCTTTACGGATGTTCTCATACCGGCACTCCGAGACTTCTCGCCAGAATTTCTATTAATTTCAGCAGGTTTTGATGCCCACTACCTTGATCCACTCGCCGAAGTTGAAATCACAGCAGACGGATTTGCCACACTCACAGATCTGATGCTTGAGTTTGCCGAGGAAACCGCATCGGGACGTGTTGTCTCTGTGTTAGAGGGTGGTTATAGTTTAGAAGGGGTATCTGAATCCGTCGTGGCGCATGTAGAACGCTTGGCGAAGAAACGCGGTTGAAACCACACCAGCAGCATCGCACGTATTAAGTCAAGCGGTATGCCTCGGCTTCTTCCCAACGTGAATTGCAACGATACCGAATGTTTTCCGATGAAACTGCACATCTGTAAGTCCGCACTGCTCCATCACCTCTTTCAAGGCATCACAATTCGGAAATTTCATAACAGAACGGGGAAGATACCCGTACGCGTCGTCTTTGTTGCGGGAGATTAAGTTCCCGACAAAAGGTAAGATCTTCGTGAAATAGAAATAGTAGAGACCTCGAAACAGTGGGTTCACAGGTTGTGTAAACTCTAAGATAACGACCCTGCCTCCCGGTGCAGCAACGCGCGTCATCTCGCGTATCCCCATCTCTAAATCTGAAACGTTCCGAATCCCGAAACCGACAGACACAACGTCAAAGGTGTTGTCTAAAAAAGGGAGCGTGAGGGTATCCGCTGCCAAGAAGTTTGTCTCCACACCTTTGTGTTTCCGGTCCACCTTCTGATCACCGATAACGAGCATCTCAAAGCAGAAATCTGAGGCGATAACAAAACCCTCCGCCGCAATTTTGTCCGAGTATGCAAGGGCAAGTTCACCCGTACCCGTACAGACATCCAGCACCTTGCTCGCCGGTTCGACATCACTCGCCTTGACAGTTTCCTGTCGCCAAGTCTTGTCGCGCTTGAGGCTTAACAGCGAGTTGAGGAAATCGTAATGACGCGCGATGACAGAAAATAGATTTTTTATTCGGTGTGCTTGCATAACCTTTACTGGTTTTCTACATCCGTAGTTCCGCACTAAGTTCTTGATTGAGGCGTTTGACGACCTTGTCGTGAAGGGCATTTACTGCTTTGTCTGTCAAGGTTTCGGTCGCAGAATGATACGTGACAGCGTAGGCGAGACTCTTTTTGCCTTCCGGGACCTGTTCGCCTTCATAGACATCAAACAGACGGACCGATTCAACTAATTCGCCACCCGTCGCGTAGATAAGTCCTGTCGGCATATCCGACAATATCTCTTTGTCCACGACGATCGCAAGGTCACGCTCAACCTTTGGATAGACGGGGATAGGTTCAAAGCGTTTGGCAAATATGGCAGCATCTACTAACGCTTCCATGTCAAAATCAAAGAGATACGCCTTATACGGCAGATCATAATTCTCGAGCACCTCTGGATGTGCCTCGCCGAACGTGCAGAGCTGTCTATCGTCCAATAACACTGCTGCGTTTCTGCCCGAGTGGAAGGTTGGCGCGTCCGTTTTCTGTAGTGTGTAATCAATGATACCGCAAACTTCAAGTATCCCCTCTACAAGTCCTTTGATGTCGTAGAAATCCGGTTCTCGGTAAGGGTTGCTATACACACCGTCCCCGATTTTCCCAGCGAGAATGCCCGTAACCCGTTCTGGCTCTTTCTGTTTTCCGTTACGAATGAAAACGTTTCCTATCTCAAAGAGAGCGATGGTGTCTATCTGGTGATTGCGGTTATGCTGCGTGTTTTCGAGTAAACTCGGTATCAATGTTGTGCGAAGCACCGACATTTCTGGACTCAACGGATTTTGCAACTTCAAAGCATCGCGGAGTGGATCGTCCACCGCAAAACGGATCTTGTCGAAACAGTTCGGATCACAAAAACTATAGTTGATCGCTTCCATCATTCCGGCAGCGAGGAGAAAATGCTTGATACGCTTGTGAACCTCTGTACTCGGATTCGGGACAGGTACAGGAATATCACCCTTGGGCAACGTTGTCGGAATATTATCGTAGCCGTAGACGCGCGCAATCTCTTCAATAAGGTCGATTTCACGGGTAATGTCAGATCTGAACGTCGGCACAGTAACCTGAAGAACACTCTCTTCTGTAGGAGCGACCTCCGGGTCGCGATCTTTCTTTGCCCCTGTAGGAGCAACTTCCGAGTCGCAATCTTTCTTCGTCCCTGTAGGAGCGACCTCCGAGTCGCGATCTTTCTTTGTCCCTGTAGGAGCGACCTCTGGTCGCGATTCCTCAATATCAAAACCGAGATGCCTTAAAATCTGCACCATCTCTGTTACTTCAATTGCAGTTCCCAATATAAAATTGACACGTTCTGGACGGAGTTGAATCTGACGCAGGGGCTGCTCGCCCGGGTAGACATCGACGATGCCTTTACAGATGCTACCCCCTGCTAATTCGGCGATGAGTTGTGTGGCACGGTCAAGCGCAGCGGGAACTATACCCGGGTCTGCGCCACGCTCAAATCTGTAAGAGGCTTCCGTGCTGACTCCCAATGCTTTAGCGGTCGCACGGATACTTGATGGATTGAAATAAGCACTCTCCAGCAACACATCAGAGGTGGTCTCTGTGATCTCAGAATCATATCCGCCCATAATCCCTGCGAGCGCGACAGGCTTTTCAGCATCCGCGATAACAAGCATATCAGATGTGAGTTCACGTGCTATCTCATCAAGCGTTGTTATGTTTTCACCTGCCGCTGCACGCCGCACAACGATACGGTTTTCTGTGAGTTTGTGGTAATCGAAAGCGTGAAGCGGCTGCCCGTATTCCATCAATACAAAGTTCGTAATATCGACAATGTTGTTAATAACACCAACACCAACAGATTCGAGTCGATGCTGTAACCATGCAGGAGACTGTCCTACTTTAACCCCTCGGATAACACGTGCAGCATAACGCGGACAGAGGTCAGGTGCTTCAATTGTCACAGATGTCATCTCTCGAATATCGGTTTCATCTTCGTTGCAGTCAACTTGTGGCAGTTTTAAAGCATTTCCTGTCTCCGCACGGATTTCACGGGCAACGCCGATCAGACTAAGGCAATCTGGACGGTTCGGCGTAATCTCCAGTTCAAACACGACATCGTCTAATCCGAGTGCTTCTGAAAGTGATGTACCAAGAGGTGTGTCTGTCGGTAATTCCATTAAACCCGCGGCATCCTCAGAGAGTCCTAACTCTTTTTCGGAGCAGAGCATGCCGAGAGAAGTTTCGCCGCGCAGTTTGGCGCGTTTGATTGTCAAACCAATAGGCAGCGTTGCACCGATTGTGGCAACGGGTGCAAGCATGCCTTCTCGGACATTCGGCGCGCCACAAACAATCTGGAGTTCTTCCGTCTCGCCAACATCTACCTGACAGAGGACAAGCTTATCCGCATTCGGATGCGGCTTGATAGATCCAACGCTGCCAACAACCACGCCTTCGAGTTCGGCACCAAGCTGCTTGATGGATTCAACTTCAATACCAAGCATCGTTAACCGATCGGCAAGTTCACTCGGAGAAAATTCAAAGTCAATATAGGTTTTAAGCCAATTGAGGGTCACGTTCATGTATAAAATCCTTCGGCAGATGAAGATTCGGGGTTACAAACCCCTCCCACAAGCGTGCCTACTCTTTATTAAAATTGGCGTAGGAAGCGGAGATCGTTCTCATAGAAGGTACGGATATCTGGGATCCGGAATTGGAGGTTCGCGATCCGTTCCACACCCATACCGAAGGCAAACCCGGTAACTTCATTCGGGTCATAGTTCACCCCTTCAAATACGGCTGGATCAACAGCACCAGCCCCCAAGATTTCAATCCATCCGCTACCGCTACAACTCCGACACCCTTTTCCTTGACAGACAGTGCAAGAGATATCCACCTCCGCACTCGGTTCCGTAAACGGGAAGAAATGCGGACGGAAGCGCATCTGTGTCTGGTCACCGAACATCTGTCGAGCGAAGGAGGTCAAAATCCCTTTTAGTTCGCTGAAAGTGGCATGTGTATCCACGAGCAGCCCTTCTACCTGATGGAACATCGGTGTGTGTGAGACATCGTAATCCACCCGATAGCATTTTCCCGGCACTATAATGCGGACCGGGGGTTTCTGATTCTCCATCGTGCGGATCTGCACTGGCGATGTATGTGTACGCAAGAGATGTCCATCCGTTAGGTAAAAGGTATCATGTAAATCGCGAGCGGGATGATCTTGCGGAGTGTTCAGTGCATCGAAGTTGTAATACTCGGTCTCAATATCCGGTCCAGTCACCACTTCAAACCCCATTTGGCGGAAAATCGCCTCAATCCGTTCCAAAGTTTGCATCACGGGGTGTGCTTTTCCGTAAGCCGGCTTTCGTCCCGGAAGCGTGATGTCAACGGCTTCCGCCGCAAGTTGGTGTTCTTGTTGTTGATGATGCAGTGCTTGGGTTGCTGCTTCAAACGCTTGTGTTAGCGTGGCACGCACCTCATTGGCGAGTTTTCCAATCTCCGGACGCTCCTCTTTGGAAAGGTTACCCATACCTTTCATGACATCTGTCAGTTTTCCTTTGCGTCCAAAATACGTAATCCTGAGCGATTCAAGCGCATCTGGTGTTGCCACCGCTTTTAATGCCGCAAGTGCTTCCGCCTGAATCGCTTGTAGTTCTGCTTTCATAGTCCCTCTTAAAAAGAAACGCCTATCACTCTGCCCCGTAACTTCAATCTCGTGGTTGAAGTTATTATGGGGACGAAAGCGACAGGCATCTACTTCCGCGGTACCACCCCGCTTGGCAAACTTCTTGCTGAAATCTGCCCGCTTCATTTTCTAATTCGCCCCTTCCCAGTAACGGGCGGGGACCTCAGCTCCAGGATGAAATTCGGCTGTTGCTCTCAAAACCGCGCTTCCAACCGATGACGCAGCCTCTCTATTTGGGAGGTCTCAACAGCTTACGTATGTCCCTTCATAGCCGTTTGATATGTTAATTTTTAATGTGAAAATTCACTATGAGTCCGCGAGCCTACCCCTTTGCGAGGGCAACAAGCTTCCCAAAACCGGATGCGTCATTGATAGCGATGTCAGCGAGGACCTTCCTATCCAATTCGATGCCAGCGGTCTTGAGCCCGTGTATGAATAGGCTGTAAGAGAGTCCGTGCAATCTGGCGGCGGCGTTAATTCTGGCAATCCAAAGTCGCCTAAAATCGCGTTTGCGTGCGCGACGATGGGCGTAGGCGTGGTTCCACCCCTTCTCTACTGCTTCTTTAGCGGTACGCTTGAGGTTGTTCCGCCCGCCGCGGTAGCCTTTGGAATGCTTGAGTATCCGATTGCGCCGTTTGCGTCGGACATTCCCTGTTTTTACTCGTGCCATTTAAAACTCCTATCACGACCAGCGTTGCCGTTCGCGATCGCTTCCACTATTTCGCCCGTAGACGCATTGTTACGTTGTCCGTTCGGGCATTTACTTCTACTTATGAATGAGGCGTTTCAAGCGTTTCACATTGCTTGGATCAACAAGGGTCGCTTGTCGCAATCTACGTTTCTGCTTTGACGACTTCGAGATAAATAGGTGTCCAGCATAAGCACGATTGCGACGAATTTTACCTTTTGCCGTGAATTTGAAACGTTTTGCCGCGCCTTTATGCGTTTTAATTTTCGGCATTAAAATATCCTTGACAGCAAGCGTCCGCTTGCAAGTGCCATTCGTTTTCAGTCCGCGACCAACGGCCGCTGCTACAAAAAGAAATATATAACGACTGGAGTCCCCACCCGTTACGGGGAAGGGGGAGGCCGCTCCTACAGAAAGAGTGCAACGACAAAACATTACACAGATTTTGGTGCAAGGATCATCGACATCATGAACGTTTCCATGCGTGGCGGTTGTTCGACATCGGCAACTTCTTCAAGGTCATCTTTGAGCCGTGAAAGGAGATTGCTACCGAGTCCAGTGTGGAGCATCTCGCGCCCCCGAAATCGGACAGTTGCACGGACCTTCCACCCATTTTTCAGGAAATCCTCAACATGCCGTTTCTTAAACTGATAGTCATGTTCTGCAGTATCCGGTCGGAACTGCATCCCTTTTAGGACTACCTTCGTCTGTTTTTTTCGAGCCTCACGCGCGCGCTTGCTCTTCTCGTACTGATACTTTCCATAGTCCATGATCTTACAGACCGGAGGTTTGGCGTTCGGTGAAACCTCTACCAAATCCAATCCAACTTCTTCAGCACGTTGCAGCGCATCACGGGGAGTCATAACTCCCAGATGCTTGTTTTCGTGATCTATCACTAAAATCTCTTTAGCTCGAATCTGATAATTTGAACGACTCTGTCTTTCCTTCGTTCTCTGATTACGTTTGCCTCTGTAGTGTATTTTTCACACCCCCAAGTAAGGCGCTATAATGCGCCGCTTACAAACTCATATAACCCATAGAGCACCGCTTGCATGCCCATATTAAAACAAAAGCGACAAACTTACACGTTGCACTACGGTATGTGAGCACTCTATCTACAAAACGTTTTACATCGACTCGAATGTTGTGAAACGTGCCACTGGGTCTAAAACAGCGAAGTTGAATAGCAACGAATCTGTGGTTAGAACCTTACGTCCGAATCACAATTAACTAATTATACCATATAGGTAACACAAAT
>JAKZUG010000507.1:0-5389 GCA_047516705.1 Candidatus Poribacteria bacterium
ACCTTGATTATCTATTCAAACGGTACACTTTTCAACACAGCCAGCCATAACCTCGACCTAATTTTACGTTTGAATAGCGATGCGCCTGCGAGTTGGATCACAGGTTATCTTCCACAAGGCGATTCGGTTTTTGATGGGAATGTGCTGCAAGCGGATCCGACTGGGGCGGGAACAATCCAGTTTGAAAATGGTGTGATGGCACATGCCCTGCTAACGCCACGTAGTAGTGAATGGGAAGCAATTTGTGATGGCGGAACCGTTACATGCTGGAACAACGGTTGGCAGTGGCATCTCCGTAAACGGCAAGATGTACCGGGGTGGCGGACATGTCAGGTACCTGAAACCTTTCCTGCATTTGAACGCGCCAGTAGCACAGCAAACTTGATTAAAGACCTTGTTCAGGCGTTAGATACAGGGCAACTGACCCGAGGCGGAGTCCGGTGCGCGTATGCCAGCACTGAACTGATTTTTGGGATAATTGAATCACATCTACACAACGGCGCACGTATTGAACTCCCGTTGAAAGACTCAAAAATCCGTTTACAAAGAAATCCATCTGCAAGACAACCAAAGACCGAGTAACCATAGCAAGCTGGATATCAATCAAAAACTTCAAGGGACGCGCGCCGAATGTTGTCTAACTCCTCAGCACTAAACACACCGGTTCGGTAGAGGTTCCGATATTCTTCAGAGACGCTCTGACCGAATATCATCAGATCGTCCGTGTTAACTGTCACCGGCACGCCGTTGTCAAATAAGACGCGAATCGGATGTGATGCCAACTCGGATACACCATCCAACATCACGTTGCTCGTTGGACACACATTCAACTGAATCTGATTCTCCGAAAGCCACCGCATGACTTCGACCGATTCTGCGGCAGCGATACCGTGTTGAACCTCGTCTAAGTCGAGGACTTCAACAGTTCGTCGGATTTCCTCCGCGTCTTCAAATTCCCCAACGTGTGCTTTCAGTTTCATTCCTGCTGCGCGTGCCTTTGTAAACAACGGTTTCATCACTTTAGGGGGACAGACTTCTTGGCGACTATAGAGATCAATTGACTGGAATATATCCAGTTCTACGGCTTCGTGTGCCAAGTTCATCAATCTTGCGTCATCGGCACACTCGCGGGAGAAGCCGAGTTCGGGACGTAAATCGACCTGTGTCCGATACTGTTCAACTAATGCGCCAATAAACGTGCAAAGTTCCGCCAATCCATTGGAATAGAATTCTGCCAGTCGGATGTCGAAACTCATCTCAAGCATAACAACACCATCTTGGACGGCATCATTCATCGCTGACACCGCGACGAACTCAAAACCGTGGCGGTGTTTTATGCGTGGTGCCAAGACCGCGTCTGCGTACGCCATCATCCCCTCAACCCCTTCCATTTTGAGAGGCGGTTTTGTTAGAGGGTGTCCCACCCAACGTTCTACATTCTCACGTCGTGCACTGAAGAACGCGTGACAGTGAACATCAGTTTTGGCGGCTGCTCTTATAGCAGTTAGATTGTCTATGGTCAGTGCTTCAACAAAATCAATAGACATTATATCAAATTATACTCAACTTTCGGTTGGGGCGAGGTTAGGAAACCTCGCCAGCGGGAAAGGGACAACTATGAATCTCCCTGTCTCATTTACAGACAAGCTATATCTCCTCTTTTTGAATATTCGATGATACGCAGGTATTCACCATATACACGACCTCTGGACACTGGATGTTGGCACCAAGTCTCTTTAGATACCTTGACACCCTCATATTCAGCCACATAGGTAATCGGTGAAAGTGTTTGGGAATGGAAGAATTTCCTCAAGGTTCGCAGGCAGCGACCGCTGTGGTGCGCCTTGCATAGAAATGCTATACTCTCAGGAGAAATGTTATGTTTTTCCAATACATCAAGACTGAAGGCAACATCTTCAAGTGTGTTTGTTGATCTGTCTTGAACAAGGATTATGTCTGACGGAACACCGCGTGTTATGAGTTCACTGCGCATTATGGACGCTAAAGGTCTGCCGGTTTCATAATAAAGCCGTCCACTCAAACCGGTGACCAGTACTTTTGGAAAGTGACCTCGCAGACAATCACGCGCCACAGATGTTAAAATCTCGTTATCAACAGAAGAGGTCCCAAAGATAAAAAGCAGATCGGCTGGTTGTGACTCGGATGCAGCGAATACGGTTTGCGCGATGTGCTTGATCTCCTCTGACGACAGATCTTCCGCCGCAACTTCTCTCGGAATCGACCGATTTTCGAGGTCATCCGTGTAACTATTTTTCCACATCTATATCAATTACCCAACTTTCATTTTCCGATTCTATTCAGATGATTTTTCCATCTAAAAGTATTTAGAATCCTTACTGACGATTGTGAATCCGAACCGCTGATAGAAGGCGATACCACGCGTATTAACCTTTAGCAACGTGAGTTCGATATAAGTTGGATTGTTGGGTTTCGCTATGCCTATTTTGATGAATGTGTCATTGAAAATCAGGCGTTTCTGGGTAAACTGAAGGGTTTTGGGTCATTTACCGCTCTACCCAACCTACGGAGACTCTTCAAGTTTTATTATTGAACTTACGTTCAGGTAGAATATAGAACTGATTAACCTTGAGTGTGTCAGAAATACGAGACGTTACCAAGAAACCGACATCGGTCCCATGAAACTGAATAATGTAAAAATCATGTGAAGCAAACTCTCTGTTATGTCGCTCCCTTTGATAACCATCATCCTAACTCCATATCTGTTCTACATACTCTCGGTACGCCGCTTCTTTTACGGTAAAAACGAATTCGCTGTCGTTTGCATGTGCCTTGCGAATACTTAACCCTTCCACAGCAAAATCTCCGGTTCTGTTAGGTTTAGTAAGTTTTGGACAATTTTTAAGAATCCTCATGTGATAGGTTGAATTCAATAGAAATCCGTTAGACATCTCTCTAACCTAACAACTTTTCAACACACATGTCGCCCCACTGGGGCTTGTTCTTAGGGTGGACAGCATTTCTATACACATGTCGCCCCGCTGTGGGGCTGCTCTTTGTTGATACCCAGTCCAGATGCCTTTGCTACGAGTATTCTTGAAGAAATAAAATCACACAATATTAATTTTTTAGCTGCTAACGAGTGTTGGGATCAACTCTTGAAAAACCTGCATGATCAACACACAAATTGTCCAAACTTTAGTAGGTTTAGCAAGTCTATTTTATAGAGGTCAAATTATTCGCGACCGGCAGTACAACACCTATATCTCTTTCTGAGCGACGATGGCAAAACTCACGTTGTAAGCCATTTCGTGGGTCCAACTTCCGGGTGCGGCTTCAATGTCTGGCTGCGTCCAAGAACGCTCCTCAACCCGCTCAATCCGAAAACCGTTGTCTACAAGTCCGTTGAATATATCACTCAAGTAGTGCCGGAAATCGAATGCGCCGTCTGGATACCTGAAAACGCGTTCGGAATACGGCTCGGTGACGCGATAGCATTCACCATCCCATTCCCAAAAATGATTGGCAGGATTGCCAAAATCTACACGATATTGACCACCGGGTCGGATGATCCTTGATACGCCTTTATAGATTTCATGAACGGATGGCACCCAACTCATAGATGGTCCTTGATAGACGAGATCATACGATGCATCTTCAATTGCGGACAAATCACGGATGTTGAGGCGAAGCGTTTTTACTTGATAGCCGTAATGCGCTGCAGCCGCAATATCGCCATCAAGCTGACCTTGCGTAAAATCAATTACAGTCACGTTTGCTCCAAGCAGACCGAATACTGCTGACTGCTGTCCACCACCTGCTGCGAGGCACAATACGTCCTTGTGCGCAACATTCCTGAGCAGATACGCCGGATAAATTTGGTAGAGATGATACGGAACCGTGTCAAGCCGACCCTCAGCATATTTTAGAATATCATCTTTATCAAGGTCGGGCCAAGGGATGGTAAAGCCGTTCTTTTTCAAGACTTCGGCTTCCCAGTGCGCTCGATTGGCAATAGTGATTTCGTCATTCATTTTTCCATGAGACCTATTACGCGCCGTTGGCGAGGTTACAAACCTCGCCAGCAAAGGCGGTTGCGTAAATCCTATAGAGACGCAATTTATGCCATCACACTTTCTATCCACGCCTCGTCAATTTCGAGACCGAAACCGGGGGCATCCGACGGAGCGACATAGCCGTCTTTGATGACTGAGGTACCGGGCAACTTCACCATCTCTTCAAGCGGTACACCGGGAGCAGAGACACCCTCAGAGCGTTCACCCCATGTGATAGCGGGCATAGCAAACGCGAGATGCTGACCGTAGGGGTAATTCATTCCGGCGTGCGTAATCACGGAGATGCCGTTTGCTTCTGCAATATGACAGATTTTCGCCGCCGCTGTAATGCCGCCACACCACAAAACATCAGGCTGGAAAATATCAACCAACCGTCGACCCGCCGCCGCCGCAAAGACAGTTGGCAGATACCAGTGTTCTCCAGTCGCAAGCGTCTGCCAAGGGAGACGTTGACGCACCGTTTCATAGCCAACAAAATCATCGGCGGGAATGTAGTCCTCCATCCACTTCAAGCCGTAAGATTTCATAGTTTCGCAGACGCGCACTGTATGTTCTATGTCAAATCCGGTCCAAGCATCCAACATTAAGTCAACCTTATCGCCTATTACTTCCCGTGTGCTTGCCACCAATTCCTCAAGTTTTCGTAAGCCTTCTAATCTGTGTTCTGGACCGTAAGGTGTAAACAACTTTGTCGCTTTGAATCCGAGTTCCATATACCACTCCTGATCGAAACCGGAGGCGTAGCAGAAAATCTTTTCTTTCTGGGGTCCACCGAGCAATTCGTAAACCGGTCTTTGTAGAATTTTGCCTTTGAGGTCCCATAAAGCACAATCAATCGCACTGATGGCATAACTGGTCAAGCCGGTTGCGCCAAAGGCAGTCGACAATCGGACCATCATGTCCCACAATTTCTCAGTTGCCATGCAATTTTCGCCGATAAGACGCGGAGCGAAGTGATCGTTGATAATACTGGTCACGGGACCACTGTAAAGCGAGATACCGAATCCCCATGTACCATCCTCTGCTGTTACAATACAGGCGGGCCGTTTCCAATCCGAGCTGGAGATATGTCTCTCTTTTCTGTCGGGCGCGGGATAGCGGGAGTCGGGTCGGTTCATCGGAAACGTTCTGGCTCGACTCGGTGTGCGTGGCGGTGTTGTCGGTTTTGGATTGAGTTCAATTTCTACGGCGCGAATCTCTTTTATCTTCATAGAATCTCCTTTCTGTAACCGATGTGCTATTTGTGATAAATTAACGCAAGTTGCCACCGTTTATAGACATAGCACCCCTCCGGGGTGCGTTTGCTTAAATATACCGTTTTCCATTCTCACTGC
>JAKZUG010000508.1:0-7035 GCA_047516705.1 Candidatus Poribacteria bacterium
ACTGTTCCCCGAGCTGCTTCCTTTTTCCTACGGAGTGCTTGCGCCTCCTTGGGGGTTCGCAACCGGACACCGAGTCGTTTGAGGTGTGCCCTGACAGTCAGATCACAGCAATCATACCGATACGCGATTTCCGCAGACGACCACTCCACTTGGCAATACAGTCGTTCCATTTCCGCAAGGTCGGCATCCGTGAATTTGGAGCTCCGTGATTTTTGAGGATGCCTCGACTCACCTCTTTTCCTTATTTCATAACCCGCAGCTACCAAACATTTTCGCACGGTAGTATGGCATACACCCAACCGTGTCCCGATTTCTATGAGCGTCAGGTGCTCTTCAAAATACAGGCGCACGATTTCTGCGAGGTCAATCTTGAGACATTTCTGAGAATACCGAATTGTATGTGCCTCTGAATAAGACCTGCGTTGCAGTCCGTTCTCCTTCATGCGGGCGTAAATGGGCGATGGTGAACGGTATCCGAAGATCTTTGCGATTTCATACACACTCTTTTTCTCATGATAATAGAGATGTGCAACCTGGTTGATGTCAATGTTTTTCATGGGAGTTCCTTTCTCTTTGAAAACTGAATTGTACACTCAAAAATTCAGAAAATCCAAAGCACCGCGGCAATTTTGAACAAGTCTACCGGGCGGCAATGCTTTGATAATATCTCGCCCATATCGTTTAGTGAGTGGGCGCGGTGAAAGTATTGCTATTACACCTTTATCGGTGTTGGATCGCACCAATCGTCCAGCGCCTTGTTTCAAATGCAGCAGCATGTCCGGTAGACTAATCTCATTGAACCAGTTCTCAGAATCGTCTAATAAGGCTCTGCGTGCGTCTATAAGCGGATGCGGCGGCGCGAATGGCAGTTGTGGTATGATGACAGTCTCAAGTGTTGCACCAGGGGCATCTAACCCTTCCCAACAAGATGCGACACCGAATAAGACAGATGTTTCGTTTGCTTTGAACGCTTCAACGGTTTCTTTGAGCCTGTCGGTTCCCATCTGGCGGAACACCTCTACATCCATTTCTTCAAAAGTCATCTCCAAACGGGTGTACAACTCGTGAAGTAGACGATTACTGGAACAGAGTATCAACGCCCGCCCCTCGCGAAGTCGCACATAATACTCAACAAGCCGAGCCTGTTGCTGGTAATATGTCTCCACTTTATCTTCAGAAGCGTTCGGATACGGACGATCGAGAAGCACATTATTGAACAGATGGATCTCAACATTTTCTTTGTATGGAAACGGCGAACGGTAAACCTTTTCGTTCACTATTTTCTTTACGTCATCGCCTGAAAGTCCGAGTTGTTGCCGGATACGGTCAAAAGAATTAGAGACTTGTAGGGTTGCAGATGTAAGGATGACAGCGTTTTCTGATTTGAATAGCGGTGCAATCTGCTCAGAGATGTCGATCGGGGTGCATTTCAACGTCAGCCGATAGGGTGTGTCTGTGTCTTTGAAAATAGGCGAAACCTCTGACCAGTAACACCACTTTGACGGTGCCTCACGACTCAAAATAGAGACAAAACGACTGTGGATTTCTGAAGCTGACTTGGACAGATTTTTTACATCTACGTGCAATTCATCTGCGTCATCTACCTCTACGTCCTCCAGAGAATCGTCTTCCGATGCGTCTACAATCCCAAAGATTTCGGCAAGTCTGCGACAGTCTTCAACATACGCTTGAAGTACGTCTTCCAATACCTCACCCTCAAGTTCTGGGGTCTCTACAGCAAAGCCAAATCTGACCGCGTCACGACTACACACCGAGCTATAGACAGCTGTATCTTCAATTTCTCGCTGTGCCGTCTCAAAGAAATCAACGGCTCTATTTTTATCACGTCTCGAACGCTTCTCGAATGTATTGAGCAGTTCTGCGAGATGTGCCATCCCAACACTATCTTTTATATGTTCGCGAAATCCACGGAGTTTCCTCTGGAACATGTCTATAAAGCGATGTACCTGACGCAGTGTTATTTCCGTTGAAAAAACAGTGCTCACCGACTCGTAGAATTTATGAGCTTCATCGATGATGAAAGTGCCACACTCCGCCGGCAATACACGTCCAAAAGCGATGTGCAATGCCAACAACGCATGGTTGACTATCAGGATGTCGGCATGTTTCCGCTGCTGTTTCGCGCGCTGATATGGGCAGCTGCCAAACGATGCACAGTCCTCACCGTGGCAATCGGTATCTGTCGATTCTATCGCAGTCCGAATTTCAAGAGGAACGTCTTCACCGAAATTAGCAAACTCACCTTGGGTTGCTTCCAATGAAGCACGCAACGCATTGAGTAGCGGTAGCCCATTGGTTGCAACATCATGCGATTCAAAAGAGACTTCACCTGTTTCTACTTGGTTCAGGTACGCCTCCAGCCGACGCACCGAGATATAGTTGTTCCGCCCTTTCGCTAAAACAACATCCAAGGGCTGTCCCGTCGCGTTGAGTATCGCCGGCACATCTTTACCATAGATCTGATCCTGCAAGACCTTCGTGCTCGTTGAAATCACAACCGGACCTTTAAATGTTTGACGCGTCACTGGTGACACCGAGGGTATCATATACGCAAACGACTTCCCGACCCCCGTAGCCCCCTCAGCAAGCAGCACCTCACGGTTCATTATCGCTTTCGCGGACGCTATCGACATGTTCACCTGTTCATGGCGCAACTCATAGCCTGCACCAAAAGCACGATGCAACATACCACCTTCGCCAAAGACTTCTTTCTTGAAATTACTCATGATGTTTTTCTCTTTTTCAGTTGAATTTTGCACCAAAACCTATGCTGGATCTATCCTTCATCGGGCATCGAAAATTATGCATAAATTCCATTTATGGAATTAAAATTCTAATTAAGGTATATATATACTGGAATTTTTGGGTAATTTATGGAATTTATGCATAATTTAGGAGTTTCCTTCTGTCAACCATCTGCTGATTGTTGCCTGATTTAGAGGCAAGAGTGCTTCAATCTCTGCCTGAGTTCTGCGTTCCTCGTGGTAAAGCCTAAAGACTTCGGCTTTGAGTTGCTGTTTCTTTGTATCTGCGCCCATCTTTTTCAACCAACGATTCACTGTTGCCAACCCTTTTCCAACGTGCGATGCGATCTCTGCTTGTTTCATGTCGAGTTCGGTGTACATCTTAAAAACTTCCGTTTTGATGTCTGCGGGCTGAACCCCTCTGCACCACAGATGAATTGTTTTAGGATCAACCCCGAAATCTGCAGCGAT
Source organism: Candidatus Poribacteria bacterium (assembly GCA_047516705.1). Taxonomy (GTDB): domain Bacteria; phylum Poribacteria; class WGA-4E; order WGA-4E; family WGA-3G; genus WGA-3G. The sequence goes on from JAKZUG010000508.1 coordinate 3,237, forward strand.
TGCTTTGAGCGTCGCGCCTTCCTGTCTACGTTTCCGGGCGATTTCTTTCTGTTCAGCGTTGGATTCTGGGAGTTCGGTTGCTGAGAAGATCGTCAGTTCGATGTGTGCGTTGTCAAACACATCCGGCTGGTGTTGTAACCATTGCTTGAAAGCTTTGAGGTATAATTCACTGTGCGTGTCGGGCTGTAAGGCATAGTGTTTGTCTTTCTTTGCGAGGCGTGCTGGGTACCACTCCGAGATGAAGCGAGCGCACCAGTCAACGAGTGCGTCATCTTCAGCGCAGTGTAAGAAACGTGCTTTTCGATATTCACTTGCACCGAGTGCGCCGGACATGAGTTCCTGTCGGAAGGTTTTCCCACATTTCGCCTTGGTATTGAGAACGTCTTTGACGGCGGTAGCGAGGGACTCTTCTTCAAAGACGGTGCCGACGGTTGTATCGAGCAATGATTTGAGGAGTTCACCGAGGAAGCGGTAGTCTTTGACGGCGGTGATCTCGATGCCGAGTCCGTCAAGTGTGAGTTGTCTATCGGCATTTTCAACATCACTTTGAAACCGGTGTGCCGTCCATTTTGGGGCATTGACAGCGAGGTATCCGGCACGTTTTTTCGTGAGAGCGTCGAAGTCGAAATTCTTATGAGCAAGGGCGGTTGCTACCTCTATATCGGCTTCGTCAAAAACGTCATCAAGCGGATCGTCTTCAAAGCGGTTGATTTCATCATCCCATCCGATTGCCTGTACCGCATGATTTGCGAGTTCGTTTGCGAGTGCACCGTCGGTAGAGAGTGTGCCTTTGTTGCGTTGATTTCGTATTTCTGAGGATGTGAGAAGATCGTAATGTTTGAGTATCTGCTTTGCGTTTTCGATTTTCAGTTCGTTTTCGATTTTCCGTATTTCAGCGCGAGTGATACCGATTTCCTGAGTTCTTGCTTCAGATGGGTCAGGTACGTTGACATAAGAGATTTCCATATTGCCGACCACGCCGAGGTGATACTTGAGATATGTTTCGATTTGGACATCAGCAAGCGATGTGAGTGCTTGAGCGTATGCGATTTTACTGATAGCGTCTATAGGTAAATGTTTATAGGACTCCAGAGAGTGCTTGAGAAATTCGTGATAGATGCTGACTTTCCTGTTTTCAGTCGGTTGGACGGGTAAGGAGAGATTGTACGGTTTATAGTGAAAACGGATACCGCGACGTCCTCGGTCGCGCATGGATTCTTGGACGCTCATATTCACTTTCCGGGAACCGAAGACGAGTCCGTTTGCGACAATCGTCATTGCTTTCTCGTCAAGTATCGAGATACCAACACCAGCGGCAGACGTTCCGACAAAAAGCCTGGAGTCTGTAAGCTTTTGGTTTCTCAAGAGATCGTCTGCGCGTTGAGAGCCTTTCGTATAGGCGTTATAGGAGAGAGGTTTTTCATGGCTGAATTCCTCAGCGATAATGTCGGCATCTCGACGGGTAGGGGAGAAGGAATAGACGTTGTGTCCGTCGTTGAGTCCTGCGTGAACATCGTCGATAATACCTGCAAGGACAGAATTGATATTCGCTTCCGCTGGATGTTCTTTGAGAATCACACTCCCTTTAGCGGCTTCAGCTGTGTTATAGAACCCTTGTATCTGCTCGGCACCGATTTCATCAGCGAACGCTTCGATAGCGAGCGTGAATTCTGTTTGACCGGAGACGACAAGACCGGTAGAAACGAGAGCGTCTCGGAGTATCTTTTTCACGGCTGTTGACTGCTGAACGCTCAGCGAGAGGAGTTCATAAGCGAAATCGAGTTCATCAATCGCGATATAAGTGCGTGTTGCGCCGTATTCCTCAGCACACCTCACAGCTTGGGGCAGAGAGGGTAAACAGACGATTGCCCCATACTCCCCAATAAATTTATCATCTTTCGGTACGCCTTCGTGCCAGAGTCCCCAAGCACGATAGCCGTCGCGAGCGCGCAAATAGTGTGAAAGGTAGCGTGCAAGTGCGACGAGTGGAACGACGATGATGCCTTTGCCGAGACCTTGTCTGGCAAGCGTTCTTAAGAGTTTGTAAATTTCAGTTGACTTACCGGTTCCCATCCCGGCCCCAAGATGTGTGAGTATTTTGGGTTCAAAGAGTCTAAAATCGGCAAAGTCTGGGTTTTCGCCAAGAAACCCTTGGTGTTCGGAAACAATTGAGTTCGGAAGTTTGCGATTTAATTCAAGTTCGAGGTATGAGCCAAGCGGATAATCTTTGTGGCATCCATCGCAATAGATGCCGGCGTTGAGTTCGTAGCGATCTATCCATTTGGCGGCAACTCCGCCGCAGGTAGCACATTCCCCAAAGAGTGTTGACCAGACGCGTCGTTTTTCGACTTCGCTGGGTTGCCCGTTAAGTGCGAATTTGTTCGTCAGTGGACGCAGGTATTCATATTTCGGTGTCCAGATGGGTATAGCACCGTTCCAGCCTGCGTCGGGTGAGATTCCAAGCGTTTCTTTGACAACGATTCGCTCCTCTTCGGAGAAATGGCGGAACGAGGGAGTCTCCCGGACCTCTACGGGTGGAGCGTTGGCGATTGCGTGGTGGTCATCTGGCAATGTCGTGATAGGCTCGATGCCGGGAATGTATTTTGTAAGTCTACGTTTTTTCGGTTGGATTTCCCACCAGGATTCACCGCAGTTGAAGCATTTGCCGTCCACAGAACCGTCAGCGTGTTTAGTGAATCTCACTTCATATCTATTTGAAGCGTGTGAGGTTTCCTGACAATGCTCAGTCGTAAAATACTGGCTCCTACCATCGGCACTCCATTGAATATCGAGATCACCGATTTGTGCTTTCTCTACAACTTCTCGCGGTTTGTCATCGGATTGTTCGTGTGTAGAGATTTCAGCGATGATGTGATAGATTTTTTGTAGTGTTGCCTTCGGGAGCGTAGGGATGTTAAGGATGCTACCAGAGATCATAGCGTATCGGTGGTCAATCCGTGCCAAGCATTTGTGAGCAAGAACTTCAAAGAGCATCTTTCCTGATGCGTCCTTGAACGACATCTTCTTGCCTACGTATTCTGTGTAAGCGTCCAGCCGTAAGCCATCAGATTTCGTTGCGAGGATACATGGCGAACCCTCGACATTTTCTTCGTAAAGGGTACGTATCTTCGCTACGGCTTCCGGACAGTTATCTATCATTCGGCGTTCAATATCAATGCTGGTGTAATAGAGATAGAGGTATCCGTCGCCGCGTTTATAGGTAGGGAAGCCTGTCATCAGTTGAACGCCTGTCATATTGCCTATGGTAAAGGCGTTCCACTTTTTGTCATACGTCTGGTGCGTGATGTGACGGCGGTGACCCCAAAGGTGTCCAAATGAGAGGAGGGGTTTATCCTCACCGTTGATCTGTCCGCAGGGGACGTACGAGAGTTCTGCGGCTTCTAAATCTGAGAGCCGGAGCACGGTTCCACATTTAAGTGTGATGTGCCGATCTGATTGCATAATAAGTTCTTTTGCTGATGTACAGCGTATCGCACACAAAACATGCACGCATAGTAAGCGAGCAAGGTGTAATAATGCACTGCCATCAGCGAATCAAAAACAATCGTGGTATTGAGAGTTTTTAGCCGTGCTCAGCACGACCGAGACATCGAGAGTTGACCAATTGCCAGTTGGAGGAGACGGAAGGTAGAAAGGTCTACCTTGGCACCCGTCTCCAAACTCTCAATAGTAATTATACCTGACACTCAGAAAAGTGTCAAGTCAAAATCACTATTCAGTGTTTAGTTTAAAAAGCAATATATAGACAAGTCAATATATGCTATAATTAAACCTGCAC